>JAHQXB010000005.1 GCA_029856435.1 Candidatus Jordarchaeia archaeon | reverse complement strand
GAAACAATAGACTTAGTTTAAAGGTTAGAAGCTAAAAACAGAAATCCGGCTTATAATTGTGTTTTCTTCACCTGGAATGGCACAATTAATTTGGTGTCACCTGCTGCGTGGCATTTGTTTTTCGGCTTTCATCACACTCCCGAGACGCCCTTTTCGGCGTTTCTACCCCTCAGTAACTCAAAATGGGCTTCAATATGGGAACGCAGGAAACGGCCCAAAACATACACCCAAAAGGTGACACTCAGTTAACTGCACCCCTGGAATTAGCAAATTAAATTTTTATTTCTTTTAGATATTCTTTTATTGTTAATACCTCGTAGCAGCCTTTTTTTAAGTCGTTTAACAAGTTTTTGAGGTTGCTTACGTTTTTGTTGATCTCTTCCTCTTTTAGAGTCCTTTTTTCTTTTATGAGATAAGCTAAATGCCAGGGATGGAAGGATATCTGAAGTAAACCTCCTTTATCGTTTTTCTGGTAGACTCTTATGATTTTTTTGTATTGTTCTAATTTTCTCTTCTTTTCGAAGAGCGCCCATGTATATAGTGTCATTCTTCCGGTGTTTAGGGGATAGACTGGGACGGGGACTTCTATTATGTTTTTTTGGTCTTCTTTTATGCGGTAGGGTAATGGGGTTTCGACTGTCTCCACCATTATTGATGAGTCATATAGATATCCTAGCTTGGTTAGAGCTTTGAAGGTGTCCGAATTAGTTTTCAGATAGGGGGCTCTGAATCCTTGGGGTTTCACTTTTAACAGGTTTTTAATTGTTCGCGTGGCTTCTCTCAAAATTTTTAATTGCTCGTTATAACTGATCCTTATTCCTGTCTCCTCTCCAGTTAAATCCTCATGGTTTAATCCGTGACAGCCGACCTCGTATTTCATTAGGGATTTTATGATTTCGCCATGATTTTCTCTGAGATATTGTAGAGTTCTCGCCTCGATGAAGAATGTGGCTTTTAACCCTAATTCTTCGAGAAGTTCTAGGGTTTTTGTGAGGCCCTTAACGGTGCAGTCGAAAACCGCATCCGTTTTTCCATCGTATTTGGATGTTAGAATATCGCTAACTGCCTGTTTAACCCCTTTGAGGGGCATTGGGCAATCCCTGTCAAGGTCTATGGTGATTGAGATGTTGATACTTGCTCCTCCTATAAATATTTGAGTAGTGAAAAACAACATATACATCAACTTTAAAAACAATTCGGAAAATTCAAAATTGGAGGTCTAGTTGGCAAATGGTAGCTGAGATACTTGACGGCAAACAGATTGCGAGTAGCATAGAAAACGAGATAATAGAGGAAACAAAGGAGCTCATAGAAAAATACGGCGTAACACCGGGTCTTGCAGTTATTCTTGTGGGAAGCGATCCCGGCTCTCAAGTCTATGTAAACATTAAGAAAAAAACCAGCAGTAGACTTTCTTTTCACTTTGAGGATTACCTGTTTCCAGACACCGCGAAAGAGGAGGAAATAATTGAACTCATCCAAAGATTAAATAAGGATGACAAGATTCATGGAATTCTGGTTCAGCTCCCCCTGCCAAAACACTTGGATGAAAACAGGATACTCTCAGCTATTTCACCTGAAAAGGATGTGGACGGTTTGCACCCCCTCAACATGGGTAAACTACTCCTGAAACAGGAGGGTTTCATCCCAAACACACCCGCTGGCATATTAGAGATGCTTAAGAGAAGCAATATAGAAGTGAGGGGGAAAGATGTTGTAATAGTAAACAGGAGCAAAATTGTGGGAAGACCCCTAATGGCTTTACTAATCAATAACGATGCCACAGTCACCGTTTGCCATACCAAGACAAAAGATATAAAATTACACATGAGTCGCGCAGACATCCTCGTAGCAGCAGTAGGTATACCCAATTTCGTTACCGCTGATATGGTAAAGGAAGGGGCCATAGTAATTGATGTGGGAATAAACCGAGTGGAAGGCAAATTGTGCGGAGACGTAGACTTTGAAAATGTTAGAAAAAAAGCCTCCTACATTACCCCCGTTCCAGGAGGCGTTGGTCCACTCACAGCAATCATGCTTATGAGAAATGTTCTCCTAGCAGCGAAGCTAAGCCTTAAAAAATGAATAGTGTGTCCCTCTAAATTTTCATTCTTCGAGTTTTATGGGCATCAAAAAATATGGAAAAAAGGAAGTATTTTTTCTTTATTCGTATCTTTTGCGGAACCAGTCTGGCAGTATGTATCCGATATAGGTGGGCATAGCAGATATCATTACTAGGGTCCATCCTACAAATAGGAAAATTGTCCAACCTCCTAAGAGGCTGTCGAGAAGATAACTTAGGAAGAACAGAATGAATAGCACAGCTGTAAATGACACCAATAGAAAGCCTCTTTTGTAGACTTTGCTGTCCGTTATTCGCATGGCTTTAATTGAGTAATAAATCAGCAAGCCTTGGGTAATTAATCCCAGCATAAAGATGAGGAACCAGTTAACTGTTATGTATATGTTTCCTATGAGGAATGCAATCACTACTCCCATGAAAATCAAGTAGGGTACAACATATTTTATCCTCACTTCTTTGAAGGCCTCAAAGGTGAACAAATAGATGAAAAGATGTCCTATTGCTGCTGGTATGAGTGCGGCGCTCCACTGGTAAACTAGAAGCGTTGGATACCCTTCAAAGTGGAGAATTATTGATGTTGTTGTTTGGTCGAAAATCAATAACACTCTTTGTATATCTAGTGGAATTGGGTAGCCGGTCAACAAGTATGGTATAATGGTGTAGTCCATCAGTATTAATCCCCAGTACTTGGTGTATATAAGATGTCCATAAGCAGCCATTAAGGAGCCCAAGGTGAACATTAAATAAGTTAGGGCCAAGTACTTGATGGCTTTTCTTTGTTTTTCGCGGTAACGCTGTGCAAAGAGGATACTGAAACCCAAAAGTAATATTGTCATCAAAATCTCGTAAATCACCAGCTCGTATAAGATGGTTAAATTGATCACTTTTCGCATCTCCAAATATGTTCTTTGAAAACTATTTTCTGTGGTCTTTAATTATTATTTAGAAAAGTCCATAATTATTAGCTTTTTTGGATAAAACTTTTATGCAGGATTGGTGTGGGGCTTCAACTTTTTAGTAAGAACATTTAAGAGATTCTAAAACATTTTTTAGGAGATTTACCACTAAAGCTGAAGATTAATAGGTAGATTTTTTACGGAAAACGCTTATTGTGAATTTCTTGGAATATACTCCATTAAAGGGAGTTGAAAAAGTAATGGTGATTAAGAGGGCTTTAATCAGCGTTTCCGATAAGAGTGGAATTCTCGATTTTGCCTTAAAACTACATGAAATGGGCGTTGAAATAATTGCCACAGAGGGCACAGCGGAACTACTAAAAAAGTCTGTCCCTGTAACCCCTGTTTCCAGCATTACCAAGTTTTCCGAGATGCTAGATGGACGGGTAAAAACACTTCACCCCCTAATCCACGCCGCCATACTTGCGAAAAGAGTCCCTGAACACTTAAGTCAACTTGAGAAGCTGGGAGTTGCACCCATAGATATGGTGGTAGTTAATCTTTATCCCTTCAGAAAAACCATTAAAGAAAGCGACGATTTGGAGAGAGCCTTGGAAAACATTGACATTGGCGGTGTAACGCTGATTAGATCTGCAGCAAAGAACTATAAAAGCGTAGTTGTGGTAGTAAATCCTTCAAGATACGCTGAAATCATAGAGGAGCTGGAGGAAGGGGGAGATGTCAGCACAAAAACTAGGCAAATTTTGGCGATTGAAGCATTTCTACACACTGCTGAGTACGATGACCTAATCTCCAGTTTTCTACAAAAGAAGTTTATTCCCGAAGAGGAATTTCCAAAAAATCTGAGTCTAAGGTATCACAAGATTCAAGATTTGAGTTATGGAGAGAATCCACATCAAAAGGCGGCGTTTTATAGGGAGCCCGACGTTGTAGAGTCATGTGTGGCTAATGCGGTTCAACTACATGGTAAACCCCTTTCATTTAACAATGTCTACGATGCCAATGCGGCATTCGAATTGGTAAAGGAATTTGAGGAGCCTGCCGTGGCAATCATAAAGCACACCAATCCCTGTGGCGCGGCCACTGGAAAAACAATCAGCGAAGCCTATAGGAAAGCTTATGAAACGGATAAAGTGTCTGCGTATGGGGGCATCGTGGGCTTAAACCGCGAAGTGGACAGAGAAACCGCGGAGCAAATAGCCTCAACATTTATTGAGGTGGTAATTGCGCCAGGCTTCAGCGATGAGGCTCTCAAAATCCTAAAACAGAAGAAGAATTTGAGATTACTAAAAACGCCACCCGTAACTAGGCCTCTACCAGGCTGGGATATGAAAAAGGTTGTGGGTGGACTCCTAGTGGAAACCATGGATGTGGGTAAGATAGACCCGAACCAATTCAGGGTAGTGAGTAGGAGAAAACCCAGCGAAAAGGAGTGGAAGGCAGCGCTTTTTGGTTGGACGCTAGTAAAATACGTGAAGTCAAATGCCATTGTTCTTGTAACTGAAGATATGGCTGTGGGAATAGGAGCCGGCCAGATGAGTAGAGTGGACTCAGCAAAGATTGCCATAGAGAAGGCTGGAGAAAGGGCTAGGGGAGCAGTTCTGTGTTCAGACGGCTTCATTCCCTTCAGGGACACCGTTGACGAGGCGGCGAAGGTTGGTGTAACTGCAATAATCCAGCCAGGAGGTTCGGTGAGGGACAAAGAGGTCACCGAGGCGGCTGATGAACACAACATGGTGATGATCCACACTGGAATAAGGCATTTCAGACACTAAAATATCAGAACTTAAAACTCGCAGGATTTTTAAGCTAACCGAATCTTTTTTACTTAAGGGTGTTTTTAGTCTACAATTTTTGGAAGGAAACTATAATGCAGAAGTTATTGGTTCCACCCGATGTTCTAAAACTGCTCAAAAAGCAGAAATACCAGATTGTTGGGAGGCACTCCGCAGTTAAAAAATGCCGCTGGCTGCAAAATAGTCTAGTTCAGGGCAGACACTGCTATAAGCAAGAATGGTATAACATTAAATCACACAGATGTTTGCAGATGACCCCCACGGTAATCCACTGCACAAATCGCTGCCTCTCCTGCTGGCGTGTGGAACCGGGAGACCAGGGATACAATTGGGACCAACTAGCCTTTGGAATGGACATAGATGACCCAGAGGAAATAGTTGAAGGAAGCCTTAAGGCTCAAAGGAAAATATTATCCGGTTTTAATCCCTCCCACCACACTAAGGTTTCTTTGCAAAAGTGGAAGGAAGCTATGGAGCCCAAACATGTGGCGATAAGTCTTGCTGGTGAGCCAACCCTTTATCCCCGCCTGAGTGATTTGATTGAAGAATTTCACAGTAGGGGAATGACCACATTTCTTGTAACCAATGGAAATCTTCCCGAGGTGCTAGCAGAGATTACAGAACCCACCCAGCTATATGTTTCCGTTTATGGGCCAAATAAAGAGGTTTACAGCAGGGTTTGCCGCCCTCTCCTCAGCGATGCTTGGGAGAGATTGACGAAATCCTTGGAACTGTTGGGTAGTTTCAGTTGTCCCACAGTTATGCGGCTAACACTAACCAACGGTTTAAATTTTATGGATCCAGAGGGTTATGCTAAACTGGTTGATAAGGCTAATCCCACATATGTGGAGTGTAAGAGCTACGTTTCTGTTGGCTATTCCCTCTACCGTGGTTTGAGTGCGGATAATATGATTTGGGCTGCTGACGTGAAAAAATTCGCGGAGAAAATTGCTGAGTTTTCCGGGTACAATATTCTTGGCCATTCTGTTCCCAGCAGGGTCACACTTCTAAGCAGGCTGGAGAAACCAATCAAAGTGGCTTAGTGTAAATTTTTGGTGATCAGCTTGAGTGATATCACTGAGGAAGTTCTTAGTTTAGTTGTGGCTGCTATCCTCGCTTCTCAGAGCTACTATGTATGTTTACAGCCAGAAATTCTTGGCAAGAAGTATAGGCCCAGTGTTGCAGCCATTAAACCCAAACTAAGCGAGCTTAAAAAACGTGTCGAGAGGGGAGTTATCCCCCCAGAAATTGTTTACTATCTGGACGATGAGCAGTGGACTGGCGAGGCAAACTTCACAAGCGAAACCAAAGAGTGCGGTTTTTCTTTTAGGGAGTTTTTGGATAACTCCACTTGGGTGGAGAAAAAAGTTGATGGTGAAGCTACTTACTGGCGTTTGAGGGACTACCAGATACCATCCCGGGAGTGTGTAATGGTTAATTGCGGGTTTGAAAACCCTATAAGGGCTGTGCGCACACTTAGAGAGCTCAAAGACTGCTGTAATAGGGCATACCTAGTATTCCCTTTTTATGTTGACGAGGATTTTCTTGATCATTGTGTTGATAGTGGCGTTGGTTTCCAGGTTTTCCATAGGGAAGTGGGTTTGCTTAAGGAACTTGTTCCCGCTGAGTTTGAAGAGGTGAAGAACCACAAGTCCTTCCGTTTCCTCTGCGAGCTTGTATTGAGAGAAAATCTGCGTTATAGATTAGGAGAAAAATAATTAGGAGTCTTTAACTTGTCTCATGGTATAGTTTTGTCAGTTTCGGGTAAAGGAGGTGTGGGAAAAACAACTTTCACCGCTCTGCTAATACGAGAGCTAATAGGGTTGGGGAAATATGAAGTGCTTGCCATCGATGCTGATCCCTCCATGAATCTATCCACTGTTCTTGGATGCAGAGTTGGAGAAACAGTTGGGGACCTGGTTGACAGACTCAGTAGAGAAACTGATTCAGAAGAAATTGACGCCACACTGGAACAAATGATTTGGGAAATTGTGGCTGAAAATCGGGCCTTTGACCTTCTCTCAATGGGCTTCACCGAGAGAGAGGGATGCTATTGTACCGTAAACCGTGTTTTAGCCCGGATAATAGATTCATTAACAATGCTGTACGATATAGTTTTAATTGATGCCGAGGCGGGATTAGAACACATCAGCCGAAGAACAGACAGAGACGTGGATGCTTTTTTCATAATAACTGATCCCTCAAAGATGGGGTTCCTCACAGTTTCAAGGATAATTGACCTCACAAAAAAACTACACATTAACTTCAAAGACATATACCTTGTAGGTAACAGATTTCCAAAAAATGCCGAAGAAATGCTGTACAACTTTGCAAAGGAGATAGGCGTTCAGTGCGTTGCTTCCTTACCCCTCGATGAGAACATTTCACGGTTTAATTTACTTGGAAAATCCATCTTGGAACTTCCAGAGAACTCAGCAATAATAGCGCCCTTGAAAAACATAGTTAAGAACTATATACAACCACTTCTTTAAAGAGAACTAATTGCTGGCTTCAAAAGATTCGGGTTAGATTCCCAAATTTTTAAATCCTTCAAAAAAGTTTTGTAAAGACATCACCTGAAAATGGAGTAGTCAAAATTGGTCGAGCTGACTGAGGAAAACATTAAGCTAATAAAAAACTATTTGAACTCTTCACCCTACTATAAACTGTTAGGAATGGAAGTCGTAGATATAAACGAAAATTACTCCAAACTAAGAATACCCTTCAAAAATGATTTGCTCCAGATACAGGGAGTCGTACATGGAGGAGTTGTGGCTTCCATTGCTGACGCAGCTGTAGCCATAGCATTATTCTCATTGGTTGATTTGGGAGACATTTTATCCACAATCGAAATTAAGGTAAATTATTTAGCGCCGGTAAAGTCTGGAGAAATCATCGCAGAAGGACGAATAATTCATAAAGGGTCCAGAATAGCCCTAGGGGAGGCGGATGTTAAAAATGAGGGCCGACTTGTGGGTAAAGCCCTAGCCACCTACATGATAATCAAAGGTGAGGGTAAGAATACACCTTTCCAAAACTGGAGGCAGCAGGCAAAGAAGTGAATAAGACTCTTTTCCCGATTTTTGGATTTTAGCTTCCCCTTTTGAGTGTTTCTTTGTCACTTTACCTTTTTTGTGAACATTGTTCTGGTCTCCGTGATTCCTCCAATTCTTCTAACCTTATCCAGCACGAAATCTATGCCTGCTTCCACGTCTTTAATGTCGATTTCCGCCAGAAAATCGTATTCTCCGGTGAGCAAATAGACAGCACTAACTTCATCCAGTTTCGCTAAATCCTGAGCCACCTTCATTTCCTTTCCAACCGCAGCCCTTCCAATTAGTATAATCATTCTTTTCCCTCCAAAAGTTTTGATACAATTAACTCTTCAACAAACCTATTACCCAATAGAGATATTAAATATGTCAAGTAAGATGCAAGAACTATGAGGCTTTTAAATGAGGCACTTTAACTCCTTAATTTTATTTACAATTTGGGGCAAAGCTACATCTGCCGGTCTTCTAATTACCACATCACACAAGTCTGAGATGGCAGTTTCGTAGGGATTAATTTCAATCAGCCAAGCGTTATTCATCTGTTTTGCCCTGATAGGTAATCCTGCAGCGGGATACACAAGTGCGCTTGTTCCTATGGTGAGCATACAGTCTGATTTTGAGGCTTCCACGAAGCATTTTTTGAGTACGTCTTCGGGAATCGGCTCGCCGAAGAATACGGTGTCAGTTTTAATTACTCCCCTTTTGCATGTTGGGCATTTGGGTGGTAGGCTGTCTATGGTTATGGAAAATGTTTGGGGTTCGAATCTTTGGCCGCACTCTATGCATCTTAGGAGGAATGCGTTTCCATGGATTTCGGCGATGTTTTGGCTGCCAGCTCTTCGGTGGAGATTGTCTATGTTCTGTGTAATTACACATTTTAGGAATCCCATTTTTTCTAGTTCGGCTAGGGCAAAGTGTGAGGGGTTTGGGTTGGCAGTTGAGAGTGTTTCAATGAAATCGCGATAAAATCCAGTTTTGGTGAGTCTTTCTCTCCACCATTTTACGGGGTCTTCAAGGAATCTCTGATAACCATTTGGTGGTGGTTCTCCATGTTTTGTCCAGAGTCCACCTGGGCCTCTAAATGGTGGTATTCCACTGGCTACGGATATTCCGGCTCCTGTAAGCGCTACCACATATTTGGAAGTGATAATTATTCTGGCTGCGTCCTCAATTTCTTCTCCATAATATTTGGAGTTTTGTCCCATTCCTCTATCAGCTCGCTCAGCACAGGAATAGTTTTGATGTTTTCAAGACAAGCTAATTATATATTTGTTAATTATATTTAAAATCGTTGTATTATGTCTAACTGTTTTTTTGTGTTATGTGTGGGAAACGAATGAGAAAGATTCAAATTAGCCGTGTACATTATCCTCTCAAAATTCTGAATTGTTTCCTTTGCCCTTCAGAAGCATGATTGATGAGGAGAATAAGTTGACTAATGATGAAACAGTTGAAACAAGCGATTTGGAGAGCATAGTGAACCGTATTGCTAGTTACCTCAATGAACAATACAATTTGAGGGAGTCAACCCTCACTCTCTCCCGAGACATAATTAGGCTCTCGGGACAAGCTGTTAGATTCATTCATCGTCTGGATTTTGATAAAGCTAGGAAAAAAATTGAAGAAGCCAAAATTAAAGTGGACGAGATAAATAGAAAGCTTGAAAAGTACCCTGAACTTAAAGATAAGGGCTTTATTAGTTCGGCCTACCAGGAGTATGCGGAGGCTAACCTTCTTTTTTCGCTTCTCAGATATAATAAATTTATTTCTTTCGAGGCCTTGGACGTGCCATGTGTTTCCTATCTTTTGGGTTTGGGAGATCTGGTTGGTGAGCTGAGAAGACATATTCTGGACTCCATAAAGCGGGAGGATATAGAGAAGGCCGAATCTCTGCTTGATCTTATGGAGGAAGTGTACACGCTTCTTATGACCATTGATTATCCTGAAGCCTTAACCTCGGGATTAAGGCGCAAATGTGACGTTGCTCGAAGCCTAGTTGAAAAAACCCGCGGCGATATAACCTTGGCGATTCAAAACAAGCAGCTCATAAAGAAGATGCAAGATTTGTCAGATCTCCTCGGAGGGAAAAAGGACGAAATTTGACATAAAAAAAATACTGGAAAAGGCAGAGCAAGACTATGAAAAAGCTTGGATTGAAACAAAAAATCTACTCACCCTAAAGGGCCGAAAATTCAAATTGGAGCCTAAGGGCGCCCCAAATCCCATAATTGAATTTAACAGCTTGGTTAGACGGGTTCTAATCGAAATGGGATTCGAGGAAGTTGTACTTCCCATGATAGTTAAGGAATCCGACGTCTACCAAGAATACGGTCCGGAGGCTCCAGTCATACTTGACAGACTCTTCTATTTAGCCGGACTCCCAAGGCCCGACATTGGTCTAGGTGTTGATTCAATCAAAAAAATTAGGGAAATTGTGCCCGATTTTGATAAAGTTAAGGAGTTACAGGATATTCTAAGACGGTATAAAAAGAATGAGATAGAGTCAGATGATTTGGTTGAGACTATGGTTACGGAGCTGGGAGTCAGAGAAGAACAGGCCACGAGTATTTTGGATAATGTTTTTTTGGAGTTTAAGAAGAGAAAACCGGTTCCCACAGATTTGACTTTGAGGTCACATATGACTGCGCTTTGGTTTCCAGTTCTCTCTGCGGTTATGAATAAGTGGGAACTTCCGATACAGCTTTTCACCATAGGAAGAAAATTCAGGAGAGAGCAGAGATTAGATGCCACCCACCTTTATTCCTCCTATACTGCATCCTTTGTAATCATGGCGGAAGAGATAACTTTGGAGGATGGTATGGAAATTGTTAGAGACTTTCTGAAAAAGATAGGCTTCCAAGAAGTAGATTTCCGGTTTAAAAAGGCAACCTCAAAGTATTATGCCCCCCAGACAGAGTTTGAAATATTCGTGAAGCATCCCAAATCTGGAGATTGGCTGGAGGTGGGGGACAGCGGTTTCTACTCTCCAGTCAGCCTCGCAAAGTTTGGTATAAAATACCCAGTACTAAATGCCGGCTTTGGAATGGAAAGATTTGTCATGATAAAAACTGGAGAAACAGATATCCGAAGGCTTTCCTATCCCTACTTTTATAAGGAAGTAGAATTTACCGATGAGGAAATAGCTAAGGGAATCTACATTGAAGAGAAGCCACAAACCGAGACTGGGAAAAAAATTATGCAGGAGTTGATTAAAACCGCAGAAACTTATAAAGATGCTGAGGCTCCCTGTGAATTCGTAGCTTGGAGTGGAATAATTGATGGAAAAAAGGTTTCAGTCAAAATAGTGGAAAAAGATAAGGACACCAAGCTTTTGGGCCCAGCCATCTTAAACCGAATATATGTTTATGACGGAAACATACTTGGCCTCCCAGAAGAAAAGGCGGTGGGAACGCCGACAGATATCCGCTATCTTGATGCTTTGGGAGCTTATGTGGCGCGGAGGATCGAAGAAATGATCGAAAAAAATGAGAAAAAACTCGATTTGAGAATAAGGATGGCGAAAAAGGCCTCCGACGTCAACATAGAGGTAACCCCCTCAGTGAGATATTTCATAACCTCGAAAAGCAAAAAGATAGATATAAGAGGACCTGTATTCTTCAGAGTGACTGCAGCTGTGGAGTAGGTCAAAATTTTAATCCGGTTAAAAAAGTTATGCGTAAGGTATTAAAGGAGTACGCTTAATGTTTTGAAGACTTGATTTGAGTGAGGGTTAATCCTTGGAAGAAGAGCTCTGGTTTACTCTTTTCACACTGGCCAGAATGGGAGCACAGTCAAAGTCCTTGGAAATATCCTCCACTAAGCTGGGTAAAAAAATGAATATAAGTCAGCAAACTGCCTCCCGACGCTTACAACAGCTGGAGGAAAAGGGTTGGCTAACTCGAGAGATAACGAGAAGAGGCCAGTTTGTTCGGTTAACGGATCAAGGAATGAATGTGCTCTTGGAAATATATTTGTGGCTTCAAACAATCTTTGACAAGAAGCCACCGGTTCTCATCATTGAGGGTGAATTATTCAGCGGAATGCGTGAGGGGGGCTACTATATCTCAGTTGATGGTTATAAGAAACAGTTCAAAGAAAAACTGGGCTTCGAACCCTACCCAGGAACTCTAAATCTGAGGCTAAAATCCTACTCGGATCTTCAAGCCAAAAAAATGCTACAAAAACACCCTGGAATTATGATTGAACAGTTTGAGAATAAGGGAAGAACCTTTGGCGCCGTCAAAATGTTCAAAGCCTCCATCAACGAAAAAGTAGAGGGGGCCGTGCTATTAATTCAACGCACCCACTATGGAGAAGATGTTTTAGAGGTGGTGGCACCAGAATATCTCCGGGAAAAATTAAGCCTCAAAGACGGAGACAAAATTCGGCTAAGAATATCTCTCACCTAGATATGTGGAGTTAACCTTACTTCCAAAAAATTGTTAAATCCACCACAAAAAATAAAACAATTGAACATTCTTCTGTCTAATTGCAAAAACGTCAGTAATTTTCAAGGGCAAAGCAGGGAGAGAAAAATGAGTAGTCCAGGAAAGAGGGTTATGGCCTTTGGAACATTCGACTTGGTACATGTAGGGCACATAAAGTTCTTTGAAGAAGCCAAGAAACTCGGGGGGAAAAACTCGGAGCTAATAGTTGTCATTTCTAGAGACAATAATGTTATAAAAATGAAAAAACACCCCCCAATTTTTAACGAGGAGGAGAGGAGGACTGTTGTCCAAGCACTAAAACCAGTAGATAAAGCAATATTGGGACACGAAGGAGAAGATATGCTTCAAATCGTTAAGGAGAACAACCCCGATATAATAGTCTTAGGCTACGACCAAAGAATAGATCCTGAAGAGTTCAAAAAATTCAAACAGGAGCTAAAAGAGAAAGGAATCAACGCCAAAGTTGTCCGCCTCCCGAAATACGGCACCGGATTAAACAGCTCCACCATCATTGTGAAAAAAATACTTGAGAGAAACAAAGACAATTTAAAAAATGGGGAAAAATAAATTTTCAAATTTAATCGCATCGAAATAACCACTCATTCGCCTTTATTCTGTTTAATGTTAATCATTTTAACATTCGTGGGAGAATTCTTGAAAACCGTAAAAGTCAAGGAAGGCCTACCCATATCCGAAATTTTGAAAAAGTATCCCGAACTAATAAGTCCCTATTTAGTATCCCAGAATCCTCCAAAAATTGATCTCAAAAACAAAGACGCCTTGGCAGTATACAATAAACTGGTCGCTCGCGAAATTCTGGGAGTGGAACTATGCCTTCATCCAAAAGCCTTGGTTCCGTCCATAATGAGCAGGTTAGCATTCGTTAAACTAACGGTTAAACCCTATGAAACGGTGCTAGATGTAGGAACGGGGGCAACTGCAATATGTGCCATAATAGCCGCCAAAATATTAGGCGCCAAAGTTTACGCCACAGAAATGGTTGAAGAATACTACTTGAATGCCCACACAAACATAGTCCAGAACTCTCTACAAGATAGGATACAACTGGTAAAGTCCTCAGGCCAAATAATTGAGGGAATTATTCCAGAGGACTTGAATTTCGACGCTATTATAAGTACCCCTCCATATCTCCCCTCAAAAGCAAAACCCTTAGACAAAAAATTTGGGGGCAGCGCAGAAGAATTATTGGGCGGTGGCAAAACAGGAGCCGATTTTTCACTAAAATTAGTAAAACAGGGGGCCCCACACCTGAAAAGGGGCGGTAGAATAGGACTAATCATACCTATGAAAAAGGAAACAGTTGCAGAATGCATTACGTGTACCATGAAAGAGGAGAAATTGAATGTAGAAAATATCCGTCTCATAACTGGCAACAGAGAGCGCCGTATTATAATCGGGATGAAAAAGTGACTCTTATCTATTTTTCAAGAATTATTTTAGGCGCCCCCGCAAGCTTTACTAGCGCCTCAGCCTCCTTAAAATGAAGTTTCCCAGTAACTATTAGAATGTGTGGGGGGGAGCCAAAGTCAAAAGAAATTAGCTCGTCTAGAAAACCGGCTTTCACCAACGGCTCTGGCGACCCAGCCCTCGCGATTCCCACAAAAATAGCTTCTTTGAGAACCTGCCTCCTTTTTTTACTGTCAAAATAATTCAAAAACTCCAAACCCTCTCTAACTGTCATGTAGCGGGACATGTCCGCTCTAATGTCCAGATAGACAAGTGTGTGGAGTCCTCTGAGCCTGTTCTTTCTAACCACAAGGTAGGGGGATTCTGGAAAATAGTTGGTTTCGGGAAAAGGTATGCTGACCGAATTTCCAAACTTATAGTTAGCCAATCCACAAACGCTAGGAGCAGCAGAGAGAATTGAGGCCCCATGAACAATTTTGGTGTCTATTCCCATATTTACTGCACGCAGCCTCAAATCAACATGAGTAGTGGATATAAGGGGGTCGCCTGGAACCAGAAAAGCGACAATTCCTTTCTGTGCATCACGCAAAATGGATTCGTGGGGATTCTCCTCCACATCCTTTCTGGATAACACGTTAATCTTCTTGCCCACCAGCTTTTCCAGGTTTTTAAGGTTAAGCCCTCCCATGAAGCTGGTGTAAAACTCAGCGTAAATCTTGTCGGCTTTCCGTGTCTCCTCCAACCCCTGGAGCGTCAAATCATATTCGTTCCACAACCCTAAACCAACGAACACCAGCTTACCCAACTTCAAACACCTAAAAACGGGCCGGTAATCACAAAATACTGGGAACAATCAGGATATAATCGTTGCTTCGGGAGCTAACTTTCCAGTATGGGCATGAAGACCGCTTTCACCTGCTGGATTCCTCTGATTCCCCTCACTCTGCCCATTAAATCTAGGAGCCTCTTAGAGTCGCCTTCGGCAATAAGAATCTCCAAACAGTACTGATCCTTTATATGTCTGTGTATATTTTCAATTATGATGTCGTCAAACTCGTGTCGAATCTCTGAGATTCTGTTCTCTACTTCTTTCCTCTTATACTCACTGGTGACCATTATGGTCGCCGCGGATTTTTCCTCTCCCAGCTTATTGATTTCTGATTCTGCTATTAGATTGCGTATGGCGTCTCTGAAGGCTTCGGACCTGCTGTAGTATCCTCTGCTCTCCATGAATTTCTCAAACTGTGACAGTAATTCTTCGGGCAGGGTTATGCTGACTACCGTCATTCAAAATCACCAATAATATTAACTAATTATCATAAAATTAATATTGAATTAATATTTTTCCGTTATTTTTTGGCATTAAATTAATATAATTGCCTTTTATTGGTTTTTTGGGAGTCTCTATGGAAAAAAGACAGAACCAAGGAACAGAGTGCCACGAGGTATGCGAAATAGAAGGAGTGCATTGCGCTGACTGCGCAGAGAGAATCGAAAGAGTGCTCTCCACTTTGGAGGGGGTTACCCGTTCAGAGGTTAATTTTGCTGCAAAAACCCTCACAATCGATTATGATAAGGAGAAGGTTAGCATTGACGAAATTAAGGAAACAGCCAAGAAGATAGGCTACAATCTTGGGCTCCACGAAAAACCCCATTTGGAAACTAAAAAATATGTTCTGAATATTCTGCGGATTGGCTTAATTGGCTTTCTGATGTTTGTTAGCTGGGCAAATCTGCTTCCCTCGTATATGGGCTATGATGTGTCTCTCGTCGCGGTGGCTGTTGGTGCTTATCCCATACTGAAGGATGCCTTCTTTTCCCTAAGAGCTAGGAAGATTGAGGTCTCTGTTTTTATAACCATCGCCCTCGTTGCAACCGTTATTCTGGGAGAGTTTCTGTCAGCAGCCGCAATAACTTTCTTTGTCCTGACAGCTTGGTTTGTTGAAGAATTTACTGTGGATAAGAGTCGAAGAGCTATCCAGGAAATTGTTGAGATAGCCCCCAAGAATGCACTTGTACTAAGAGATGGTAAGGAGTCCCTGCTGCCCATAGAGGAAATAAAAACTGGTGACATTGTGATAGTCAAATCGGGGGAAAAAATCCCCGTAGATGGTAAGATAATCTCTGGGCAGGCTCTAATTAATCAGGCAGCAATTACCGGAGAAGTCCTATCTGTGGAGAAGGGCTTGGGAGACACAGTTTTTGCGGGAACCATAAGTGAGGTGGGCGTAATTCAAATAAGGGTGGAAAAAACTGGGGGAGACACTACAATAGGGAGAATAATTAGGATGGTAGAGGAGGCTCAAGAGGGCAAAGCCGCCATACAAAAAGTTGCCGATAGGTTCACCGCATACTTTACACCACTGGTTCTGGCCGTATCCCTTCTCACATATCTTCTAACTAACAGTATTATCACTGCAGTTACCGTATTGGTTGTTGCCTGTCCCTGTGCAGTAGCTTTGGCAACACCCCTTGCTGTGGTAGCCACAATTGGAAAATCTTCCAAAAGAGGTGCCTTGATTAAAGGGGGAAACTATCTTGAAGCACTGGGAAGAGTGAACATTATTGCTATGGATAAAACTGGAACCCTAACTATGAACAAGCCCCAAGTAATGGATGTAAAGGGGTTTGACGGCCACAGTGAAGAAGAAATAATTAGGCTGGCAGCAATAGCCGAAAAACGCTCGGAACACCCCCTAGCCATTGCCGTAATGAAAAGGGCAGAAAAACAGGGAATAACTGTTCCAGCGCCTGAAGAGTTAGAAATCATACGAGGCAAGGGAATAATTGTGAAAAGCGACGGCAGAAAAATTATACTGGGAAATATGGAGCTAATGAGAAACAACAATGTCAAGATTGCCAGCAGAGTAAAAAGATATATCTGGGAGAGGGAAGAAGAGGGAAAAACCGCACTACTCATCTCACACGATGGTCATGTCTGCGGAGTAATAACTGTGGCAGACGCGCCCCGATATAAGTCTAAAGAAACCATAGCCGAACTGAAAAAGCTGGGTGTAAAAACAATAATGCTCACTGGTGATAATCCCCGAACAGCTAGAGCCATCGCTAACCAACTGGGCATAGACGAGGTAATAGCGGGAATGCTGCCTGAAGAAAAGGCCAACAAAATAAAAGAACTAGAAGACTCTGGAAAGAGAGTGGCCATGGTGGGCGACGGGATAAATGATGCACCCGCCCTAGCCCAAGCCACAGTGGGAATAGCTATGGGAGCCGCGGGAACTGCCGCCGCTATGGAAGCAGCAAACATTGTACTTATGGCAGATGACCTAGCAAAAATTCCCGAAATAATCCAGGCGGGCAAAAAGACCCTTCGAACAATAAAACAAAACATCACCATTGGAATACTTTTCAATATTATTGGTGTGGGTTTGGCGGCATTCGGCTTCCTCACCCCCTTCCTAGCAGCAGTGGCGCACTTCCTACCCGACCTAGCTGTATCTTTAAATTCTTCCAAACTAATTATTTAAAAAATGAAAAAAAGAGACACGTTTTTGGTATTTGAAAATTGGGATAGCTATCTTTCTTTTATCCCTAGGAGGATGGCTTGTATTCCACGAATTATGAAGCCCAAGGATAGGAAAAAGACCAGCACCAAGTATCCCGCCGAGGGGATTATGGTGTAAAAGCCTATGGGCGGAATGTAGGTACCGTTAAGCACAAGTAGGAAGGGTGGCAGTACCACAGGATGATCCCCAACGTAGGATTCGACAGGATAAAGAAGGATACTATAACAATCAAGACGCCAAAAAACAGGAGAAGAACCCTATAACTAGTGTCGAGTTCCGAGTCAAATGCTCCTTGAATTATCCCGGTGAAACCGTTAAAAAGCAAACCCACACCCAGGAAGTATAATCAAAATTGAGATGCCAATCAGGGGGAAAACTATCACTATAACTGCTATAGCTAGAGATATTATTCCCAGTATTAGCCATAAAATTTGCCACCCACCGGTAGATCCCTTATTTCCCAGTCCCACAGAAACTCCTATCAATCCTATGATTAGTAGCAAAAGGAGAAAAGCAGAATTATAGTGAAAATTGCCACGGTGTAAAATAGCCAAACAGCCACTGCAAACGTATAGCCATTAAACCCAGTGTCACCAACAGAGCCTGATAACAACTAGGTGCTTGGCTCAAAACAAATTCTCCTCTAACTTTTAAAACAAAATTTCAGTCACACCATTTAACACTTACCTGTGAGCGAGTTTTACAAGTTTCCTAAAACATCCAGCGGAATATACGATACTCCCCTTTTTTAGGTGTTTTCTTCCTTTGGAAGACCCAGGCTCTTCAAGACCTTTCCGATTCTAAGGCCAATAATGAATGGTAAGGAAAAATGCGTTCCATATTCCCTACAGACTAATTCACACCTATTTCTCTCCACAAAAAATTTATGTACCCAAACGCTTAATTCTCTAACTGTCCAAAAGATAAAAGCGGGCTGCTAGCTCAGAAGAATGGATTCATATTCATCTGAGCAATTAGGTAGAGCGCCAGGCTCTTAACTTGGTGGTCGCGGGAAACCCTGAGAGGCTTACTCTGGTTCGCGAATTCGAATCCCGTGCAGCCCGCCTAAACACTCCACTCCTAGGAATATCCTGTTTTTTTAAAATTTCTCGAAGAGGTTATGGTTTATTTGGCGGATCTAATTCCTTGCCTGGTAATCTCCAAAAAGAGGGGACAAGAGGCCAAAATTGTTCTCTCGGAGCTGGGGCTTCTCGATAATAATATGCGTGTCTCAAGTGATTCTAAAAATATTTTTTGGCCCTTGGTTAGGGAGATTTCGGATAGTGAGCGGTCAATTTTGGAAAGCAGGCTGGGCATTTTTGAGTTGGCTCACACCGAGTCCAAGCTTAGGATGAAGCGACCCAAAAGTATTCTGGAGGAATTATACGGTAAGCTCTCCCCCAGCCAGTTGGCTTCACTGCCCCGCTCCTATGATGTGGTGGGAGACATCGCAGTGCTTGAGATTCCCCAAGAGCTTTCTGATAAAGGCGCCCTTATAGGTAATGCGGTTTTAAATGTACACAAAAATGTGAAGGTAGTTTTGGCCAAGGCTGGAAGGGTAGATGGCGTAACCCGCGTTCGAAGGTTCATCCATCTTGCGGGGGAGAACAGGACAACCACCTTGCATAGGGAGAATGGCTGCGTCTTTCAGGTGGATTTATCTTCGGCTTACTTTAGTCCACGCCTAGTGACTGAGCATGCCCGCGTAGCAAGCCAAGTTTCCCCTGGAGAGGTGGTGGTGGACCTTTTTGCGGGTGTGGGCCCCTTCTCCATTCAAATCGCGAAAAGAGGGGCGGCACAGGTGTATGCTATTGATATTAACGAATTGGCAGTAGACTTACTTAAGCAGAATATTCATTTGAACAAGGCTGATGGCAGAGTTTTCCCAATCCTTGGTGACGCTCGAAAAGTGGTGGAAGAAAGCCTTTCTTCCAAAGCAGATCGGGTTATTATGAATCTCCCAAGCGAGGCTAAGAATTACATTGATGTTGCATGTCGCGCAATTAAGACCGAGGGAGGAATAATTCACTACTACCAATTCTCTACGTCCGAGTCTGCAGACGAGGCGGTTGAATCCCTAGTTAGAGGTGTTGAGGCAAGTTCCAGAAAGGTAGTTAAAATTCTTGGCTCTAGAAAGGTGCGGCCCAGCGCACCACGAGAATGGCAAGTAGTTGTAGACGCCCAAATCAAATGACACATTCCCACATTGAATTACGCGGAAGCTCCCACGCCACACCTAGTATGGATTGTGTCTTCCTTGCCTCAATTTCTTTTCAGATAACCCCTTAATACGCTTAAGATGTTAAACAAATTTTGGAGTTTTTGGTGGAAAACCAGTAGCCTTTTTTTATGGGGTTTCCACAATTAGGATTACTTCGACCTTTGTTTGGGGGTCTTTCAATTTTTGGACTAGCTTTCTGTTCAGGTCTATTGCTGCCTTGTCGGCTTTTATCATTATTGTTCTGTCACTGTGGTAGGTGCTTTTTCTCGCCACTATGTCGTGGGGATGAGTAAAGGTTAGGTGGGGGCTCCCTTGGCCCTTAATGGTTTCGGTTTGGTCGTCAACTTTTAAGATCATGGTGATGGTTGAATTCTCCATTCTTGCCAACTCTTTAAACGATTCACTGAGCTGTTCAGCCCCCTTATTTGCACATACGGCTACTATGCAGTCTCCCCTGATTGTTAACTTGTCTCTAGTAGTTATTTCTAGAGTTGTTTTATGTGTGGCGGAAACGTTAGGATGACCCCGTGCATAGATTGTTTCTGCCGCTTTTTTGGCCAAGTCTTCTTCCACCGATAATTATTTCTGTATGACGCACAATTAAATGTTAAGAGAGGACGCAAAAAATAGTTGTGTGAGTGGAGACTTTTGGCAAAAAAAGACCTACTGTTCGAAAAGAAAAGACTTCTGGAAGAGTTGAAACGCTCAGGATTCGTTACCCGAGAAAGCGTGATGCGCGCATTCTTGGAGGTCCCCAGAGAAGAGTTTGTCCCCCAAAATCTCAGAGATAAGGCTTACGTCGATCATCCTCTTCCCATTCCTGGAGGTCAGACCATATCTGCGCCACACAAAGGGCAAACATCATGCTTTTTGGGCGTAACATGGTTGTAATGATGTGTGACGTACTAGAATTGGAAGAGGGCATGAAGGTACTAGAGGTGGGCACGGGGTCCGGCTACCACGCAGCACTATGCGCCGAAATAGTGGCGCCCACCGGCTCCAACGCCAAGGGTCACGTTTACACCATAGAACGGATTCCAGAACTAGTAGAATTTGCCATAGATAATTTGAGGAGGGCGGGATACCTTGACCGGGTAACCGTCATCACTGGGGACGGTTCAGAAGGATACAAGGAAATGGCTCCCTACGACGCCATACTTGTAACAGCCGCAGCTCCTAGAGTTCCCCAACCCCTAGTTGACCAACTAAAAATAGGGGGAAAAATGGCCATCCCCCTAGGAAGCCTCTTTATGTACCAAGAGCTAGTAGTAATAGAAAAAGTGGAAAAGGGTAAAACCAAAAAACAAAGATTCGGCTCAGTTGCCTTCGTACCCCTGCTGGGAAAATGGGGATTCAGCACAAATTCCAGCTCTTTGCCCCTTTAATTTTTGTGATGTGGTTACGGTTTGAAGAACTGTTCAAGGCGGGATTGAGCTCTAACCTTTTCCTCTTCCCTTACGCGCTCCAGCGCCTTTTGCACCCTGTCTCTGGAGAAGTCGTGTTCGTCACAAAGTATGGAATAAACCTGGTTTCTATCTATGGGTTCCCACTTTATCTTGTAGTTGTCAGTTAATTGGGGCTTAAGGAACAACTTTTTGATTTCTTCCACTGGCGGAAAAATCTCCAGTTTTTCTTCCTCCACCACCCTCTCTATGCTTCCCTTCTCTTTTATCAGTTTTAGTGCAGTTTTTACACCTATCCCCTTAACCCCCTCATTATAGTCTGTGCCAAGCAAGATTCCTATACCTATCAGCTGTTCGCGGGTGATGCCGAGACTCTCCAGGTTCTCATCAAGCAAAACAAGTTCCGGCTCCACCCTAACATAGACATCTCTCTTAGGCAATTTCCTCCTCCCAGAAATGGTGAGATTTCGCACCAAGCGGGGAGAATCATAAAGTAGAGAATCATAGTCCTGGCTAGCAACCCCCCAAGCGTCTCCCCGACGCGCCATGTAGGACGCCTGAGCCTCCCCCTCCGAAGGAGCCTGCACGTATGGTATACCCATAGCCTCCAACAGCCTCTTGCTCTCCTCAACCATCTCGTCTGTTAACTTTGATGAGGCTTGAGCAAACTTTCTCGCCTCCTCCAAGTCCCCCCTTTCAAGAGCTTCCTCCCACCTCTTGGCCGCCTCTCTCCTGATTTTCCCCCTCTCCTCCACAGTTTCCAACTTGAGTTCCGGAGGTTCGCCATCAAACACGTAAACCGGCTTAATCCCCGCCTCCAACAAGTTAATCGTCCTATAAAAAATACCGCTCAAGTGAGAAGTGATGTTACCCCTACTATCCATGAGACTGGTGCCATCAGGCTGCCTAATTATCGCCAGAAACTGGTAAAGAGCATTCATAGCATCAATGGCAATCACCCGCCCCGAAAGATCCTTCAAATCTATCTGCCGAAAAGACAACAAATCCCTAAGATTCACTCCCATAACCAAACACCCAAACCTAATTCACTAAACAAAAATAAACCCTTTGAAAAATAATACTAGAACACTACATACTTATCCTTTTTCATCAAAAAAGGGCGTCACACAAAAACTCCTATAGTTTAATTAGCCCCTCAGAAATGTAGGCAGAGGAGTCAGAATGATTTTCACGGGCTGAATGTCTGAGATGAACTTATCCCGAAACCGTTTATTAGTCCTCTCCAATTGCCAGAAACTCTTGTCCAGGCTTAATTAACTCCACTCTTCTTCTGGTCTTCGTTATTCTGGAAACATGAACTATCCCCTCAATCTCAAGAGACATCAAAACATCATTAAGCTCCGTATCAGAAACCGGCATATTCTCCTTCTCCAGAATAGCCATCAGCTCATCATCCAAAATTATTCCCTGACGCTTATTCAAAATAGCAATGATCATATTCTTCAAAGGAATACTTTTCCACAGACCGTTACCCAAAAGAAATCCTCCTGAAAACCATCAACACATTCAACAAGCAACCAAAAAATACAAACTTAAATAAAACATCCACCCCATTAAAACCTTTCTACAAACAACCCTAAAATAACACAGCCCTACCCAGCCCCACAAGGAAACCTCAGAAACAAGAGACACACAACCTACATAGTCCCATCTCCCACATTCCGCCGAAATCTCAAAAAATCAACACAAAAACCCGCAACTAACCCCCCACCACACAATCCAAAATTAAGAATCCAAAAAACCAAGCAAAGTACCCAGCTACAAGTGTTACCGTCCTAACACAATCTAAAACTAAACTAAAAACCCAACAAAAGCAAGCACTTATCAAAATAGAAAATGGCGGTTGATCAAAACCAAACATACACAAAAACATAACGCTCAGCAGCACCCATCACACAAAAAAATTGGGGGAAGAATTTGGAAGACTTCAAATCACTCCTCCACAATCGCCACAGGACGACACCAACCAGCCGAGGCACCAGTAATCTTTATCGGAAAACAAGCCACCTTAAACCCAAATGGCCTAGGAATCTTATCCAAATTTGCAAGCTTCTCAATATGACAATACTCCCTATCTCTACCTGCAAAATGCGCCTCCCATATCACACTCCCATCCCTAGTCCTCTCAAACCTCTCCCTAATAGACACGAAGGGAGCATCAAAACCCCAACTGTCGATGCCCATTACTTTGACGCCTTTGTCGCAGAGCCAAATTGTTGATTCTCTGCCCATACCGCAGCCTCGATTAAGGTATTCTGGGGTGCCCCAGTACTTGTCAACCCCCGTCATAATGAGCACAATATCCAGAGGCTTAATCTCATAGTTAATCCTCTTCAACGCATTTTTAATGTCCTCAACAGTTATGACGGAACCGTTGGGCTTATGCCTCATGTCCAACACTACACCATCACTGAAACACCACTCTAAGGGAATCTCATCAATGGTCTTGGACTTTTTACCCTCAGACGTTGGAAAATAGTGCCACGGAGCATCAAGGTGGGTGCCTGTATGAGTCTGCAACTTAATAGTGTCATTAGCCCAACCCAAACCCTCAGGCAAATCCGAGTCCCTCGCACCAAAAACCAACTTCATCACCTCCGCACCCTTCCTATGATCCTCATGTACAATCTCAGGCAAAACAAACTCACTCGGAACAGCCTCAATAGGAACACTCAAATCAATAAACTTAAGCCTACCCATAAAACCACCCAAAACTAATACAACAAAGTTCCACAAGAAAACCTAAAAAATATTCTCCCTAACCTAAATTAAAATTCTACAAAATAAAAGTTTTGATGAAAAACGAGGAAGATACCCATAAAACAAATAAAAATTTGGGAATCAACCCTTTAAAAAATGCTGGGGTGGTTAGACCACGTGGGACACTGGAGGGGCGGCCTGGTAGAATCGTTCCTCCACCCGCTCATACCACCGCATCATTTCTGGCGTAACGGTCGGGTGAACCTTCTTTAATGCTGCCTCAAAGTGCCGCATATAAACCTTGTCTGCATTAATGTTTTCCCGAAGAGCTAGGATGGCTGCCTCACGGCACACTGCCTCAATGTCTGCACCCACAAAGTTTTTAGCTTCTCTATTCAACTTTTCAAGATCCACGTCATCGCCGAGAGGCATGCCCCTACCCCGCGTGTATAATTCAAATATCTGTAAGCGGGCAGCGTCATCAGGAGCAGGAACCAGAATTAAACGGTCGAAACGACCCGGACGCAAAAGCGCAGGATCCAAAATATCTGGACGATTGGTAGCAGCAATCACAACCACATCATGCAAAGTCTCCAAACCATCAATCTCAGTTAACAACGAACTAATAACACGCTCAGTAACCTGCGAATCACCAGCACCCATACCACGACGAGGCGCCAACGCATCAAACTCGTCAAAGAATATTATACTAGGAGAAGCAAGACGCGCCTTACGAAACACCTCACGCACCGCCTTCTCAGACTCACCTACCCACTTACTAAGTAGTTCTGGGCCCTTCACTGGTAAAAAGTTGGCTTCGGATTCTGTTGCTACTGCTCGTGCCAACAAAGTCTTCCCACATCCAGGCGGTCCGTATAGTAGTACCCCTTTTGGTGGTTGTACCCCCATTCTGTTGAATGCTTCGGGGTTTTTGAGGGGCCATTCTACTGCTTCTCTGAGTTGTTGTTTTACTTCTTCTAGTCCTCCGATTTCTTCCCAGTGTACTGTTGGTACTTCTATGAGTACTTCTCTTATGGCTGAGGGTTGGATTTCTTTGAGCGCGTTTATGAAGTCTTCTTGGGTTACTTCCATGGTTTCGAGGATGTGGGTGGGAATGGTTTGTTCATCTAGGTCGATTCTGGGTAGGTATCTTCTTAGTGCTTTCATGGCTGCTTCTCGGCAGAGTGCTTCGAGGTCTGCTCCTACGAATCCGTGTGTGGTTTGGGCTAGTTGTATTATGTCTACGTTGTCTGCGATGGGCATTCCTCTTATGTGGATTTGTAGGATTTCTATGCGTCCTTGTTTGTCGGGTACGCTGATTTCGATTTCTCTGTCGAATCTTCCGGGTCTTCTTAGGGCGGGGTCGAGTGCGTTTACTCTATTTGTGGCGCCTATTACTATGACTCTTCCTCTGCCTTTTAGTCCATCCATTAGTGCTAGTAGTTGGGCTACTACTCTTCTCTCTACTTCTCCTGTTACTTCTTCGCGTTTTGGTGCTATGGAGTCCAGTTCGTCCAGGAATATGATGCTGGGGGCGTTGTCTTCGGCTTCTTTGAATATTTCTCTGAGTTTCTTTTCTGATTCTCCGTAGAATTTTGACATGATTTCGGGTCCGTTTATTGATATGAAGTGGGCTTCGGATTCGTTAGCAACAGCTTTGGCGATGAGTGTTTTTCCACATCCTGGTGGTCCGTGTAGTAGTACTCCTTTTGGTGGTTCTATTCCTAGTCTTTTGAATAGTTCGGGGTGTTTTAGGGGTAGTTCTATCATTTCTCTTACCTTTTGTATTTCTTCGTGTAGTCCTCCGATGTCTTCGTATGTTATTTGGGGTATTCCTGTGGGGATTTCTGTGAGGGGTTTTTCGCTGATGCGTAGTTCTGTTTGGGGTTTTACTATGACGATTCCTTTTGGTGCGGTTTTTACTACAACAAAGAGGATGGCTCGGCTTAGGACTGTGATGTGTATGGTGTCTCCTTGGTTTACGGGGTGTCCTACGAGTTTGCTTTTTACGAAGCGCTCGAAGCGTTCTTCTACTGGGAATCTTACGCTGGTTGGGGCTAGTATTACTAATGTGGCTGGTTTTTCGTTGGCTTTTCTGATGATTACTTTGTCGCCTAAGCTTACGTTGGCGTTTCGTCTAAGGTATCCGTCCATTCGGACTAGCCCTTTGTCTTTGTCTTCAGGGTATGCTGGCCAGGCTATGGCGGCGGTGGTTTTTTTGCCTTTTATTTCTACTATGTCTCCTGTTTGGATGCCTAGTTTTTCCATTGCGGCATTATCTATTCTTACTATGAATCTTCCTGCGTCGCGCTTCTGCGCTTCTTCTACACGTAGCTCTATATCTACCAATTTGACACCAACTTCAAATTTTTTGGAGGGTCTTTTGGCTTCGATTGTAAAGAGGTGTTCTCTACTCATTACATTTGTTTTTGTTAGATTTAAAAACATTGTCTTGGTTGCACTAGTATTGGCTGTTTTTCTGGTTTATGTGGTCTGGTTTTGAGTATGTGTGGTGGTTTCTTTTGGGTCGTGGTTTTTATTGGGGGTAAAAATAGGTTGAAGGTTATTTTTGGTTAGTTGTTTTGGTTTTTGGGGTGGCGTTTTTGGTGGTTTTTTTGGTTTTTATTTTGTGTTTACTTTATATTCTTCTTACCATTTCGACTTCGATTTGGCTGACCCCTTCTGTTTCTGATATTGCTTTTTCAACGTGGTCTGTTCCCCCCTCAGCTTCTGGCAGTACTATGTTTAGTCTAAGGGCTTTTAGTCCGAATGCGATTGGAACTTCTGTTGAGCTGTGTATGTTGGCTCCTTGGGGGAGGTTTTTTTCTATTTTTTCCTTTAGTTTTTCCAAGTTTACTTCGGTTGATTCTGGGAATATTTTTATGGTGGCTACGACTTTTGCCAAATGTTGCACCTCTTTCCTTTTTTTATGGTCCTTCAAAATTACATAGGGGGCACTTAAAAGCGTTTGAGAATAATCTGCACCTTTCACAGCGCCAGATAGTGTATTTGCCGCAGTTGGGGCAGGGGAACCTTACTGCTCCCTTTTCGGGTGACACTACTTTGCCACAGCTTGTGCACAGTTGCGGTTTGATTTCAGACATAGTTAGTTATCCTCCTGTCTTCAAGTTTGTTTGTTGTTCCCACTTAGACCTTGAGGGTTTTTAAATATATGTTGTCTCTACTTAAAATATTTATTCAAGCTTGGTTATTGTACATTTTTCTTTTTGTCTTCTTTTATTGGTATGAATGAGGCCAGGAAGTTTAGGAGGATGCTGATGGAGAGTGTGGGTTTTAGGAGTATTTTCCTAATCACTTCTGACTCGAAGTCCATGTCTCCCACTTCTTCTATGACTCTGTAGAACTCCCTTTTGGTAAGGGTTTCAAAAAGTCTGTTCAGGGTTCTATCATCCATTCTGTTTAGAATTTTTCTGGCCAAGAGCATAGAGTTGAACTCTCTGGAGAGCAGTTTTTTCCACTTTTTCTGATACGCGGAGAGTCTCCCTCCACTTACGTTTTTTTCGGTGACCGCTTCAGCGGCGACTTTACCTGCAATCTGTGCGCATAATCCGCCCATAATCACCCCTCCTCCTGTTGTTGGTTTTACCTGTCCGGCTGCGTCTCCTACGACTAGAAATCCGTGGGTGTAGGTCTTTGGGATGGGGCCGCCTAGGATTATGCTGCCGCCGAATTTTTTAACTGGAACCGCGTTTGAGAGCCTTTTGGAGGCTATGGGGTGGTTTTTAATGAATTCTTCTAGATATTTTAGGGCGTGGTGATGGGCGCCAAGCCCCACTCTTGCAGTGTTCTCACCTGTGGGGATTATCCAGGCAAAGAATCCTGGTGCCACCTTGTTTCCGAGGAATATTTCCACCTCTTCTGGGTTTACCTGAGCGTTTTTCACTTCAATTTGAACTCCCGGTATTATTCCTCTGGATACGGGGGCTAGCCCCATTTCTCGAACAAATTTTCCTCTCACTCCCTCAGCGTCGATTATGACTTTGGTTTTAAAATGTTGCTCTCTTTTCTGTGAAACTTTTAGGGTTTTGATTTCACCCATTTTTACAGCTAAGACCTTGGTGTCCGTAAATAGTGACACGTTTTCTTTTTGGGCGAGGCCTGCTAGGTATTGGTCAAGTAGGGGGCGGTTAACAACGTACGCTTGAGTGTTTCTGCGTGAAACGCTAAACGCTATGCCTTGGGGGGAATAAAATGTGGCGCCCTTAACCTTGTTTAAGATGCATTCTTTGGGAACATTTATGTTCAGCCGCCTGAATCCGGTTGTACTGATTAGGCCCGCGCAGTGCTCTGGCAGCCCTACATGGGGGTGTTCCTCGATTACTGCAACTTTTAAGCCTTTTTTGGCAGCGTTTTGGGAAGCTATTGCTCCTGAGGGGCCGCAGCCGATCACTATGACGTCGAAGTCTTGTTCTGGAGAGATTTTTCATCCCACCTTGTGGACATTTTTTGGTTAAAAATGTTTAAGTGCGATTATTTTTAAGGGTTACAGAAAATACTTTAAACTCTAGCGGTATAGAAGGGTAACGGGATTACAGCTTAAAGGAACTATTTGATGCTGGTCTTTCACGTATCCTCTTTGTTGAAGGAGTCGCTTTGGAATGTTTGAGTACAAAATGGCAATTTTGGTACGGACTGATTTAAAAATGAGTAAGGGAAAAATCGCGGTACAGGTGGCGCACGCAGCGGTTTCGGCTTCAGAGGAAGCTAGAAAGAAGAATCCGGACTGGTGGAGGAAATGGATGGACGAGGGTCAGAAGAAGGTTGTAGTTAAAGTAAAATCGTTGGATGAACTTAAAAGGTATGAGTACCAAGCGGTTAGGAATAAGATTCCCCACTCTTTAATTATTGATAGGGGCCTAACAGAGGTGCCGCCTGGCACTGTTACTGCTCTTGCTATTGGGCCAGCGCCAGAATCTCTTGTAGACACTATTACGGGCGGGTTGCCTTTGCTTTAGCAAATTTCGGTGAGATTATGAGTGAATTGGAAAAAATCATTGGAATAGAGTTTTTCGCCACAAAGTCTAAGGGGATTGGTGGAGAGCTTAGGAAGAGGTGGGAGGACTTTGTAGTGGAGGAAATAACTCCCCAAAAGGAGATACTTTACGCTCAAGGCCCCAATTCTGAAACGAGCGGACTGGATGGTGAGCATGGAAATGGAGGAGAAACTGTGGGGAATTATACTATTTTTACTCTTGAGAGGCATGGTTTGTATAATACTTTCGAGGCTTTGGATAAAATTGCTCATAGTTTAGGGGTTGGAATAAAAAGGTTTTCTTATGCGGGGGTGAAGGATAAAAGGGCGGTTACAACCCAAAGGGTTAGTGTTTGGAGGGTTGATCCAGAGAGACTGAAAAAACTGAATATTAAGGGACTTTACATAAGGGATGTGCGTAAGGGTGCAGAGGCTGTTAAGCTTGGTGATTTATGGGGCAACCACTTTCGTATCACTGTTAGGGGTATAGGCCTGGAAAAGTCGGAGGTGGAGCAGATAGTTAAGCAGACTTGTGATGAGATAGAGGAGTTGGGTGGGGTTCCCAACTTTTTTGGTTATCAGAGATTTGGGCTTAAGAGGCCTCTGTCACACCTTGTGGGAATTAAGCTGGTTAAGAACGAGTTTAGGGAGGCTGCAATGCTATTTTTAGCAAAGGCTTATCCCCTTGAAGGAATGGATGCTCAAGAGGCGCGGAATTATTTATATGAGACTGGTGACTTTGCTGGGACTTTGGAAAAGTTTCCCAAGCGCCTAACTTTTGAGAGGACAATGTTGAAGCATTTGTCTAGACATCCCAATGATATTCTGGGCGCCTTTAGACGGATTCAAAGAGGTCTACTTATGATGTTTATACATGCTGCGCAGTCTTATCTGTTTAATAGAATTCTTAGTCTAAGGCATAAATGCGGTCTTCCACTAAACAGTGCTGTGGTGGGGGATATTGTGGCACCAGTTCAGGGTGCTTCGCCGAGAGATTATATACTGGTTACGGAAGAAAACATTTCAAAAATAAACGAGCAGATTAAATCTGGAACATTGGGCGTTGCAATACCTTTAATAGGGTATGATATAACTCTCCCTATGTTTCAACCAGGGGAGCTGGTAGAAAAAATTTTACAGGAAGAGGGTTTAAATCCTAGCATGTTTAGGCTTCAATCTATACCTGAGATAAGTTCAAAAGGTGGATATCGACTAATACTTTCAAAAGTGTCCGATTTGGAAGTGTTGGACATAAGTAAAGATGAGTATAGTGAGAAGGCGATTAAACTTACAATCTCCTTTTCGCTGTCTAAGGGCAGCTATGCCACAATGGTGCTCAGAGAATTTATGAAAACAGAACCCACAAAGTATTAGTGAAAAAGCAAGGAACAATAAGTTAATTAGTAATTGCTGCTTCTCATTGGAGGCCGTGAAGGAATTTAAAGGAGCAATCTGTCGGAGGTAAAGCATAATGTCAGATGACTCCGTGGATATTCATAAGACCCATTTTACCAGTGAGATAGGTCCAGGCCTTGATGGAAAAATGGTGGTTTTAGCTGGATGGGTAGAAAGCATCCGAAAATTGGGTGGAATAAAATTCATCATTTTGAGGGATAAAGAGGGGCGTTCACAGATCACCGTTCCCAAGAGCAACTCAAAAGTTTTTGATGAGGTAGACAAACTGGGCAAGGAATATGTTATCCTAGTGCGGGGAAAGGTGAGAAAGATTGAAAAGGCGCCCCAAGGAGCCGAGGTAATCCCCGAAGAAATAAAGGTATTAAACACATCGGTTTCTCCTCTTCCTTTAGATCCGTCGGGGAAGGTTGATGCAAATCTTGACACCCAGCTAGACAACCGGGTGCTAGATCTTAGGCGACCAGAAAAAACGGCTATTTTTATTATTCGCCACGAGGCAAGTAAGGCCATCAGAGACTTTCTAATTAAGAGGGGATTCATTGAGATTAATACCCCCAAAATTATTGCCTCCGCTTCTGAGGGTGGAGCTGACCTCTTTCCCATTTCGTACTACGAGAAGGAGGCCTTTCTAAGCCAGTCAGCTCAGCTCTACAAGGAGCAGATGTCCAGCGTTTTTGAGAAGGTTTTTGAGATTGCCCCCTGTTACCGAGCCGAGTTAAGTCGTACAGTCAGACATCTAAGCGAGGTTTATACCGTTGATGTGGAGGTAGCTTTTAACAATTATCTAGACGTAATGAACCTCCTCGAAGAACTAATTTCCCATGTGTTTAAACACATAAAGAAAAATTGTTCTAAAGAATTAAAAACGCTAAATCGAGAATTACCCATTCTCAAAACTCCTTTTCCTCGCTTCACCTATACTGAAATTGTAGAAAAGCTGCAGGCTGAGGGAATTGAAATGAACTGGGGAGAGGACATCTCTACACAGGCTTACCGCAAACTTGGAGAGATGTTGAAGGGACTATACTTCATAGTGGATTGGCCCACTGCTGGAAAGCCTTTCTACATAATGCCCCGAAAAGACAAGCCTGAAATATGTGAATCATTTGACCTCATGTATGAGTGGCTGGAGCTGGCGTCAGGAGGAACAAGGATACACAAAAAGGACATGCTTATTGAGAGGTTAAAGGAGCAGAAACTGAATCCTGAATCTTTTGCATTCCACTTAAAAACATACGATTGGGGAATGCCTCCACATGCAGGATGGGGATTGGGATTAGATCGACTGGTTATGGTTCTTACAGGAGCTGAAAACATAAGGGACTGCGTCTTATATCCCCGGGACCGAGATCGTCTCACACCCTGAAAGAGAAGTAACTGCAGAAAAAATTACAAAACTGCTAGTGGGATAAGCTTCCACTATTAGTGGTGTGGGGGTGCCAAGAAAGACTACTCAAAAACTATTCTAATTTTTTCCTTGGTTAACTTGTAAACAATGTTTTGGATGGTGGGCACGTCTGTAGGGAGTCTTCTGCTATCTGATTTCTTGATTCTCACCTTTTTCTCCAGAGTGCCGTCTGGAAGCCAAATTGTGTTCACGCCTAAAACTGGGACTGGAGATAAAATATCCTCTACGGTCTTTTTGGTGGAGGAAGTTGCCTCTATAACTCTAACTTTTTTCTTTAATTCATCGCTTAAAACTTTAACAATTTTGCCTTTTGGACCTATGAAGTGGGATATGTCGCCTGGACCAACGACTATTATGATTAAATTGTTGGTTTCAATGGAGCCTCTAAACTCCGCTTCTTTGAGGTTGGGAAATTTGCTTTCGAGTTCTAGGAGACTCTTAGCTACCTTTAAATCGAGGGGAGTCACCTCTCCTCGTTCTATTTTTTCCCTGCATGTGGAACAGTAAACTCCACTTTTAAGGCAAAAAGAACATACGGGAACCTTCAATTTTCAAGTCTCCGAATACGAGTAATCATGAGGCTGTAAGTACCGGTTAAGGCAGTTTTCCGCCGATAATAAACAGCAATTTTGGTGTAGTTTTTATAAGAAGAGAGATTGCTTAAAAAACTTTTGTTAAATTAGACTTGAGGGGGCTACGCCCAGAGAAACACTGCGAATTTTTAGTTAAAAAGAAAATGTATTAATTAAAGAAAAAATTGTATAAACTCCAAAAAGCTACCCACTTAGTCTTTTCCTAGTGTGATCTCAATGGTTGAAACATTAATCGTTGAACCGTTTTCTGTCGTGATGGGTTCAGTTCCAATTTTTATGTCCTTGGGTTTAGCCTCTGAAACAAATCTGTTTCTCACTATCTCCGCCACGTCTACAGCTCTGCTTATGGAGCGGCCACGCGCCTTCAGAGTCACTTCCTTTTTTCCGTTATGGAAAAGAGTTATGCATGCTAAAACATAATTCATCACGGGTTTGGA
>JAHQXB010000125.1 GCA_029856435.1 Candidatus Jordarchaeia archaeon | reverse complement strand
ATTTCTGCTCATTTCTTCTGCAGGGATTTGGGGGTTTCCGAAGAATTGTTCGGTAAAGGCGGGCATCCTCCATATCGCCATGCAAACTCCGCAAAATAGAAAAAAATAAACCAAGAGTGCGGAAAGTGAATAGAAACACTATTTTTCTAAGTAACTACTCTAAGACGTAGAGTTTTGCAAATGGGCGGTGACTTTTAGAGTAAATTTTGGTGAATTCAGAGCCATCCAAATTTCCATCGACTTGGAAATATGAGAAATATTCAGAAATTAGATCATTCAGAAGGCTTAGTTCTTCTTCATTAGGTGCCCCTATTTCGGCGCCGATTCCTAGATTTTCTTCTGAAATTTTGCCTCTAACGAATATTGTTCCTCCGTGAATTCCAGTTGCAGTGAATTTTCCTACAGGATGTTTCTCATTATTAGAATTCAGGACTACTATTATTCCACCGGCCATATATTCTCCTAGAAAATCTTCGGCTTTTCCCCCAACTATTATACTTGCGAAATGGTTCTTATAGGCTTTCATATGGATACCCGCTCGGTAGCCCACGTTGCCTTTAATGAAAATTTTCCCTCCTCTCATGGAGTAACCTACCACGTCTCTTGCATCTCCATGGATAACAACTAATCCTGCATTCATGGTGTTTCCCACACCGTCCTCAGCATTTCCATAAACAAATATTGAACCACCGTTCATAAACGCTGCCAAATCATTTCCAGCAACACCATACAAACGTAGAATTACCTTACAGTTTTCTAATCCGGTTCCTATGTAACGGTGACCATTAACATTCAATACGTCTATTTCTAAAGCATCTTTTTTTGATACAAGCTCTTTTAATTTCCTGTTCAACTCAGTATAGCTAAGGCCTTTAGCATCTATTTGCATTTTTATTCACCTGCCGCTTTTATTCCCAAGATTTCTAAAGTCTTTTGGTCAATCTCTACTCCTCTCAAGCGTTCTCTATTGTATCGTAGACTTTCAATTGCATTCATTCCCAAAGCTCCTAGGACTTCTTTAATTTCCATAGTCCAAGCGCTAATCAAGTTGTAAACTTTTCGCGAAGCGACTTCTGGATCAAGTCTTCTAGCCAAATCTGGTCGGGTTGTACAAATTCCCCACGCGCACGTCCCCCTATAGCACTGTTGACACACCGTGCAACCCATAGCTATGAGAGCTGGTGTAACAATTGCTACAGCGTCAGCCCCAAGAGCTATGGCCTTGACGACATCAGCAGCAGATCTTATGCTTCCACTGGCGATGAGTGAAACTTCATTTCTTATTCCTTCATCGCGCAGCCTTTTGTCTACGCTGGCAATAGCTACCTCTATGGGTATACCTAAATGGTTTCTAACAATTTTGGGAGCTGCGCCAGTTCCTCCCCTGAAACCATCGATGGTTATTGCGTCTGCTCCTGCCCGAGCAATTCCGCTGGCTATGGCTGCGCTATTGTGAACTGCGGCTATTTTAACGAAGACAGGTTTCATGTAATCTGTTTCTTCTTTGAGAGCATAGATTAGCTGAGACAAATCCTCAATTGAGTAGATGTCGTGATGGGGAGCTGGTGATAAGGCATCTGTATGAACTGGTATCATTCTAGTTTCAGCAATATCTTCGGTGACTTTCTCCCCAGGTAGATGACCTCCTATTCCCGGTTTTGCGCCCTGCCCTATTTTAATTTCTATGGCGGCGCCAACCTCTAAATATTTGGAGTGAACGCCGAAACGCCCAGAAGCCACTTGTACTATTATATGGTCTCCGAATTCGTAAAGGTCAGGGTGTAAGCCTCCTTCACCTGAGCCCATTAGGGTTCCAGCTTTGCTCGCCGCCATGGCTAAAGCTTTATGGGCGTTAAGACTGATGGCGCCATATGATATGTGACCGATGATTATGGGAGTATTAATCATAATGTTTGGAGTTATTTCTGTTTCTAAACTGAAATCGTCTCCAATTTTCAACTGTTTGGGTTTTTTGCCAAGATAGGTAGATACTTCTATTGGTTCTCTTAAAGGGTCTATGGAGGGGTTAGTCACCTGGCAAGCATCAATAACTATTCTGTCGAATAAGCAGGGATAGTTTAGGTCGTTTCCACAGCCAGCGATTATCATGCCGCCGGTTTCTGCTTGCTTAATTATGTCCAATCGTATTTCAGGAGTCCAAGTTGGATGTGGAGAAAAGGTGATTTCGTTCTTTTTAATAGTTATGGCGCCTTTAGGACATTTACTGGCACACCTTAAACATGCAACACATTTTTGGTCATTTGAGACTATCTTATCTTCTTTCTCGTCGTATGATAAGGCTTCAAAAGAGCAGTTTATCGTACATCTCTTGCATTTTTCACATTTATCATTGTCAATTACCACACTGAATTGAGGAGGAAACATTAGGTCACCTCTTGAACATATGCAATCACCTGTTCTCCCCCTCTAGGTGCCCAAACAATGTCTGGATTTTCACAGACACTTCTTATCGCGCACTCTTCGCTAGCAATGTAGAAGAGGTCGTCCTTTCTAGCTGCTATTAATGGGCGAAGCTTGATCCTATCCGTTAATCCAAACATGAAACGGTTAGTGGCCACAATTATGCTAAATGGCCCATTAACAATTGCCCCCCATATGTCATTCTTAACGCTCGAAGAGCTTTTCCTCTCGGGCTAGTATCAGAATTAATTTCGTCCCAAAACTTAGGAGTCATAACATTACATACAATTTCTACGGGAATCTTGTGCCTCCTTACCAGTAGATCAAACAAGTATGCTAAAACCTCGGTGTCAGTCAGTAAGGTGCACTTATACCCCCACATTTCTAAGAAATTCTTATTAGTGCCGTAAGAACTAAGCTCACCGTTATGGACCACTGACCAGTCCAGAATGTTAAACGGATGTGCCCCTCCCCACCACCCAGGTGTATTGGTGGGATATCTTCCGTGAGCTATCCAAATATACGCCGAATAATCCTCGATTTGGAAATAGTCTGCCACAGCTTTGGGATAACCAACCGCCTTGAAAACCCCCATATTTTTCCCGCTCGAAAAAACATAGGCTCCAGGAATATTTTCATTTATATGCATAACCACCTTAACAATATAGTCATCAGCGTTTTCTATATCCTTTGGTGGACCTACAAAGTAACGCCAACTTATAGATTTGGTGTCGTCGATAAGCCCAGATTTTTTTATAGGAATCGGTTCATCGTCTATGACTCTTAAGCGCTCATAGAGAAAGTTTTCTGTTTTAGTCTTTGCCTCCTGATCCTCGAAATTTAAATGGAACGCGTAGTACTCCTTGTAGTCGGGGTAAATTCCATAACCCGCAAATCCTCCACCCAACCCATTATACCTAAAGTTCATCGAGTCTATGGAAGTAACTATCTCGCTTCCGGGAATCAATTTTTTCTTCGTACTCATAATTCCACTAATTCCACAGCCATCTATTACTTTAGACATTGCTTTTCACCAATTTCTTAATCTTTTCCAGATTCGGTTTAGGTGGTTCGGGAAGATCAAAACGTTTTCTTAGCACTTGAGAGGGAGGAATAGCGAAGCCATTATTCAAAACATTGGCAATTTGGTTTCTGATGTCTTCTGGAATGCGCTCTTTTTGAGAGGCTATGCTTTTTAGTTTTGAAAAAATTTCTATTAGCCCCATGTTTTGGGGGCAAAGCTCGTGGCAGGTATAACATTGGGTGCATCGCCAGAATTCTCCTGCATCCAAGACTTCTTTCAGCTTTCCCTCCAAGAGCATTTTAACTATATTATGAGGGTTGAAAGTCTCATCTACTACTGGGCAATCAGAGGAACATGCGCCACATCTGGCACAATTTTTGAGAACTGCTAGGTCAAAAAATTTGGACAGAACCTTTAAGGACTCTATACTCCCGTAAATTCTACTTACCAAGTTCGAAACGCTTATTTTGTGGGCGGATAATCCTAGACTTTCAGGTTCTATTCCTAGCGCTAATCCTAATAATTCCAGATAATAAAATATTGGAACGTCTGGTTTTTCCTTCATCAGCTTCTGGACCGAGTCATACTGTTGGAAACAGGAAGGGCAGACGACAACCAAGCAGTCAGCCTTATTCTTAACCTCGTCCAGTTTTCTTTTTGATAATATTTGCGCCTTATCCGATTTCACTAAACTGAGACCGCTACCGCAACAAAGCATTTTATTTTCATAATTAACGGTTTCTGCTCCCAAAGTTTGAACCAACTTATCCAGAGACACTGGTTTCAAAGGATTGTCAAAGGAGATTACTTCGCTGGGTCTGAGAAGATGACAACCATAGTGACAGGCAACCTTCAAACCATTTAGGGGATAAACAATTTTTTCTCTTATAGTATCTAACCCTGTTTCAATTAAAACCTCCACAAAATGTTTCACTTCAATGCTTCCCTCATACTTTAAACCTATTTCTGAAAGTTTAGAGTTTACTCTCTCCCTTAAAGCATAATTCCTTTTCAATTCATAGTTAGCTCTTTTAAGGCTTTCAGAACAACCACTACACAGACACAGAATGTCAAGCCCACTCTTTTCAGCCAATGCAAGATTCCTTGCTGCCAAGGAGTACCAATAATCTTCATTTACAGACTCCACTGCTATAGTGTTCGGACAGCAAGAGAAATCAGATAAATCTTCAAGTTCCACATCTAAAATTTTTAGAACCCTTCTTGCAGTCATCTCTAACGAGGGAAGTCTATAAGGAATCAAACAACCCAAGAATAGAGCGTATCTCATTCAATCACCGATAGAAAAAATGTTCATTATTCAACATGTTACCGATTTCTAAGAAAAAACATATGTCACCCAGAATAATACTATTCGTTTCCGAGCTCTATCCGTTTCCATGCTTATTTGTCCTCCAGCTTTTTGTAAATCACTTCGTGTGCTGAAGCTGATCACTCGTCACCTGTCTATATATTAGTTGCCGGATTAGTTGGGAACATTCCATTACTAATTTATATATTTTTCTAAAAAGATTATGCTTATTAGTAATTTTTAAACGAATATACATGGCAACAAAAAAGGTATATGAGGACAATAAAAAGTTCGAAGAAAAACCGCACACATTCAACATAAGGAGCTGCGACGCACATTCCACAAGTCAGCCAAATTTCATCTTTTTACAAGTCCTTATCCTTTTTGGATTCTATGGAAAAGACTTTTTAGGCTTAAGCTTAACACACCCCGCGGAGTTGAACCATACTATTGTTGCTACCAGTTGGACAGAGACTCTAAAACACAAAAGTGGGGAGGCCCAAGCCAAAGAGGCGGCGCTCCCCCTTTTAAGTGGGAATTAAAACCCTACTAGGGATGTTTTTTATGTAAAAATTTCGGACAACAGCATTAAAAGTAACGCTGATAAAACTAACTCATTCCAAAGAATTAATCATAGTATTGGCAGGTATCTTTGCCATTCCCAGCTGGTTACTGCCATTGAAAATTCTTTCCACTCTTTCTTCTTGCCCTCTATGAACCTTGAAAAGATATGGTCTCCCAATGCTTCTTTGGCTAGCTTGCTTTTTTCTGTGTAGCTTATTGCTTCGCCAAGTGAGCCGGGGAGTTGATCAATATAAAACTCTCTTAGTTGGGCGTCGTCGAATTCATAAACATCTTCGTCTACGGGATTTGGTGGTTCTATCTTGTTCTTAATTCCCTCAATGCCTGCTTTGAGCATCACTGAGAATGCTAGGTAGGGGTTGGTTGAAGAATCGGGGCAACGAAGCTCAGCTCTAATAGATTTTTCTCTTCCAATGAAGTACTCTGGGACCCGGATTAGGGCGGATCTGTTTCTTCTTCCCCAACATATGTATACTGGGGCTTCGTATCCGGGAACTAGTCTCTTGTAGGAGTTTACTGTAGGCGCTAAAATAGAAATTATTTCTTTAATGTATTGTAGCTGGCCGCCTATAAAGTAAAGCGCAGTCTCAGAAAGCCCATATTTTCCATTCTTATCAAAGAAGGTGTTTTTATTTCCGTTCCAAAGACTCTGATGAACATGCATTCCTGAACCATTTACTCCAAAGAGCGGCTTAGGCATGAATGACGCAAAAAGGTTATGCTTCCTAGCGATGGCCTTTAACACATATTTATAGGTTATCACAGCGTCTGCTATGTGCAGAGCGTCGCCATATTTGAAGTCAATTTCGTGTTGTCCGGGTGCCACTTCGTGGTGTCCCATTTCCACATTTATGCCCATATCTTCAAGGGTTGCGGCGGCTTCCCCGCGAACTTCAAAGGCTAAATCTAGGGGTGCGAGATCGAAGTAGCCCCCGTGATCTTGGGGAACTGGCTCTATTCCGTCTGTTTGTTTGAATAGGAAGAATTCTAGTTCTGGTCCCACATAGTAGTTGAAGCCCATTTTCTTTGCTTCTTCTAGATTTCTTCTTAGAACATATCGGGGGTCTCCTTCGAATGGTTTGCCCTCTGGTCTATATACGTCGCAAAAAATTGTGGCTACCTTCTTGTCCGTTATCCTTGGAGATAGGATTGTGAAGGAGGTGAGGTCAGGAATTAAGCGCATATCACTTTCGTAGATCCTTGCAAATCCTTCAATTGAGGAGCCGTCAAAGCCTACGCCGTTGTCCAGGGCTTCTTCCAGTTGTCTGGGGGGTATTGCACAGGTTTTTGCTGTGCCGAATATGTCTACAAATTGTAGGGTAATGAGGCTTATTCCGCTGGATTTTACCTTTTCAATAATTTGTTGCTTCAGGTCTTCTTTGGATTGCATTCTTTCGCCTCTCTAAAAAGTTGTATACTTGTTGATTAACATAATCAAATCTTTTATATTTATAAATATTTCTATCTTTTTTATATATAAATGTTCCCTTTTATGAGTCATTTAGTAGACAAATATTCAATAATTTCCCAGGGCTACAGGACCAAAAACCTCCAATTATTCGAGGCACAAAAGAATAAAAAACGACACTGTGTGTGAGGAACGGCTTAAAATGGTACTAAATTTTTTTTCGTCCGAAACAACCAACCACTACTCATCTTAAGTCTCTTTTGACAGAAGTTCAAAAAATCCTTTTTCCGCGCACTAAAGAAAGACAACAGATATCCAAAAGCACCACAAAATTTTTGTGAAGCGATATATTTTCGGGAAACGGGAAACCATGTTTTATAGTATTTCAAAGTTTTCTTTTATGGTGTTTAGAACTACGTGGGTGTTGGTTCTTTCCACGTAGGGGATTGATAGTAAACTTTTCGTAAAGTTGCTTAGTTCATTCCTGTTTTTAAATTTGGCAATGATGATTGCGTCTACGGTTCCAGTTACGTCGTAGACTGCGACTGTGTGGGGGTTTTGGGAAATTTCTCTATCTACTTCTAGTAGTTTGCCTTGGGAAACCGTTATTTCGGTTACCACTGTTAAGTCGTATCCCAGCTTTTCATAGTCTAGAATCGCCGTGTATCCTTTGATTATTCCCTCTTCTTCCATTTTTTTGGTTCTAGAGACTACGGTTCCCACTGATACTCCAATTTTTTTGGCTATCTCTCTGTGTGACTGTCTTGAGTTTTTAAGTATCTCTTTTAGTATCGCCTTATCTATCTTGTCTATTGCCAAAGTATATAGCACCACCTGTAACAATTTTTTGTAATCAGATATTTAATTTTTTCCAGAAAGGGTGAACAAATGTTCAGGGAGGTAACTGAATGGTCTGATTTGTGATTGGACTATTTTTTTTCTTTAATTTTAAAGGGGGATTATTGGGGTAAGGAGTGGAGTTTATACAAAGTTTTTTAAAATTAAGTATGTCACAGTATATCGAGCCCTTACCGTTCATTCTGGTTTGGAGGGTTGTTATAAAAACTCTGGGTATGGTATAAAGTGACCATTAACAGGCGGTGCAAATGTTGAGTGAAGAAATTCAGATGTGGACTGAGAAATATAGGCCCAAAACTTTGAAGGAAATAGTTAATCAGAAGGAGATTGTGAGTCGCCTTGAAGGATTTGTGGCTCAAAAGGATCTTCCCCACTGTCTATTTGCAGGCCCCCCTGGCACAGGTAAGACCACGGCGGCTCTTTGTTTGGCTCACGACTTATTCCGGGAATATTTCTATGGTAATTTTCTTGAATTGAATGCTAGCGATGCTAGGGGAATCGATGTAATAAGAACAACGGTAAAGGATTTTGCGAGAACTATGTCACTTGGAGATATCCCCTTTAAGATTCTGGTTCTGGACGAAGCTGATGCCCTCACATCGGAGGCGCAACAGGCTCTAAGGCGTACCATGGAACGCTACACTCGTACTTGTCGCTTTATTTTGATTGTAAATTATTCAAGCAAGATAATTGAGCCTATCCAGTCAAGGTGTGCCTTGTTTCGTTTCTCCCGCCTTAGTAAAGAGGACATCGTTGGCATGCTTAAATTCATCTCGAAAAATGAGGGAGTAGAGCTTAAGGATGATGGAGTTGAGGCGGTTTTGTATGTTTCTGAGGGAGACTTGCGCAAGGCTATTAACACTCTTCAGGCAGCCTCTGCCTTGGGCGTAGCAGTTGATGCGGACTCGGTTTACAAAGTTACCGGGAAGGCGAGGCCCGAGGAGGTTAGGCAGATGTTGGAATTAGCTTTAAGTGGCGATTTTGTGCAGGCTAGAAAAAAATTACATGAGCTTTTGATAAACTATGGTCTATCGGGAATTGATGTGGTCAGGCAGGTACATAGGGAAACCTTTAACATTAACATTCCAGAAATATGGAAGGTACGCATAGCAGACATAGTTGGAGAGATTGATTTCCGCATGAGTGAGGGGGCACATGAGGAGATTCAGCTAAGCGCACTACTCGCCCAGTTCAGCCTAGTGGGACAAGAATTAGGGAAGACTCAAGGCAAATAATGGTGATTTTATGAGTTTACCTTGGACTGAGAAGTACAAGCCACTAAAAACATCACAGGTTGTGGGTAACGATCAGGCGGTCTCTCAGTTGCTAAATTTTTTGAAGGGCTGGAGGAGAGATAGGGATAAGAAGGCCATACTTCTCCACGGTCCTCCCGGTAATGGTAAGACTGTTTCTGTTTATGCTGTAGCCAAAGATTTGGATTTGGAAGTTGTTGAAGTGAATGCAAGTGACAAGAGAAACTTGGAGATGGTTCAACGCACTGTTGGCTCAGCGTCAACTATGAGCACTCTTTTTCCGGTAAAAGGTAAAGTGTTGCTGATAGATGAGGTAGATGGGCTGAGTGGATCTGAGGACAGGGGAGGAGTGGGGGCCATAATATCAGTAATTAGGAATACTGAGTATCCTGTTGTGCTAACCGCAAATAATCCTTGGGATCTCAAGTTCTCATCCTTACGACAGTACTGTGAAATGGTGTCCTTCAACAAGATACGTACTCCTACCATTGTAAAAGTCCTAAGAAGAATATGTGATCAGGAGGGGATTCGTGTAGAGGAACAGGTTTTGGAAGCTATAGCAAATAATGCGGAGGGGGATTTGCGTGCAGCAATTAACGATTTACAAGCCCTTGGCCAGAACAAGGCAGAATTAACATTGGAAGATGTAGAGGTATACTCGCGAGACAAAATGAAAAGCATATTTGAAGTGTTAGCTAAAATTTTTAAGGAAAGCAACGCCCGAGCGATTGTGGACGAAGTTTCCTCAACTGATGTGGATTACGAGATGATGATGCACTGGATTAACGAAAACATTTCCCAACATATGAGCGATGCAAAAGAATTAAGCGAGGCATATAATATGATATCTAGGGCCGACGTTTTTTTGGGCCGAATTAAAAATAGGCAGCACTGGGGTTTACTTTCCTATGTTTTTGAGCTTATGTCAGCTGGTGTTTCTCTATCAAGGACAGTTAGCAGACCCGGCTATGTTAAGTATCAGTTTCCAACCTGGATAAGGAATCTGAGCAGAACCAAATCCATTCGCGACAAATTATCGCTCATTGGGAATAAGATAGGGGCGAAGTGTCACGCCTCCTCTTTGGAAGGAGTAGAGTATTATCTTCCCTATTTGAAGGTGATTTTCCAGGCTGATCCTAAGAGGGCTGCTAAAATATGTAGATTTTTTGAGTTTGAGGAGGAATTAATTGAAGAAATTTCAGGTGATAAGAAGACCTACAACAAGATAATGAAGGAGCTGAAGAGCTAGGTTTAGCTCGCCTTTTCAAGCTCGGAAATTATGACTTTGCAAATCTGGGCTTTTATCCTCTCGTGAATGTAGTTTTTATACAAAGTTTTTAAAAATATTTTTCTGCTGACTTCATCTACGAGAAAATCGAAGGGATACTTTATGTCAAAGAGTATTAGTCCGCTTGGCTCCGCGGGGGCAACTCCTCCTCTAGGCTCATAATTTGGGTTTAACAAATCCTTTAAATATTGCAGGTTTTTCTCGCCAGAGCCGATTTTTCGTAGGGCGGTGACCATTTTTCTTACCATTTTCCTTAGGAATCCTTTGGAAGAGAAGGTGAAAATGAGTAGGTCTCCTCTTTTTTCGATTTTTGATTCAAGTAGGGTTCTAATGGTTCTTCTGTTCGGTTTGGGAGTGCACAGGTTTTTAAAGTCATGTGTTCCCTTAAGTAGGGATGCCGCCTTCTTCATTACTCGTAAGTTTTCTCCTTCGTAAATGGCATAGTACTTATATGTGCGGAGCAGAGCATCTCTGCGCGGATCAAAGGATTCGGCAACGGAAGCGTAAGCCCAGCAGCATATATCTCTGGGGAGGCTGTTGTTTAAAGCCGGTAAAATAATTTTTTCTGAAGTGTTGAAGGCAATGGTCTGGCTGAGGGCGTTCACACCTTGGTCCGTGCGTCCCGCATGGTTATAGTTTGCTTTTTCTTCATCTTCAATCCATCCTACCTTTCTTAAGGCTTCGATAACTGTGCCTTCAACCGTTTTCATATTGGGTTGCCTCTGGAAACCAGAGTAGTTCTCGCCGATATACGCCAGCCTAACGGCGTATCGCAACTGTTCCCGTCTCCTTACCTTACTGCATAAAGAAGCAAAAAACATCTTTTAAGTTACCTTTTTCATTTGATTCACTTGATGCTCAACTTTTTATGTGGATAGAAATGTTCTCGAGTTTGTCTATGTTTTTTAGAGTGGATAGCATTCCTTGAATTGTGGCGCTGATAATTCTCTGTACGAAGGGATTAATGGCAATTCTCTTGTTATTAACATATAAAACTGTTTGAGCCACATTTTGAGGACATGCGGATAGCTTGGCCTCTCCCCTTATTAGTGCTTTGGCGTATTCGTCACAGTTTGGATAACCGCACACCGCACAAGTTTTCTTTTCTAGCCGGCTAATCACTTCATCCACAAATCTGGAGAGTAAAAGATCAGCTAACTCTGATGCTTTAGAAACTATGGGGATATTAGGATAAGCCCCCTTAACCTTCTCTTTTTCGCTCTCATTCTCTGCGATAACGCCAGTGACCGCCACCACTAGGTTTTCAACATAGAGCTCAAAAAATTGGTCTGCTGATTCCGCCACGATTATTCTTGGACGGCGCTCCTCTCGGAATCCCTCCAAAATTACTATGTCAGAAAAGGGAGCCACCATATTTAAGGCCCAATTAAGAGAATTTTCGGGAGTTATCAAAACTAGGCTGCTATCTGTAATCGCTCCACAAACATCTGCCCCCGCCTCCAAATATCTTTCCGTGTCTTTCGAGCCCAGCGCTCCCCTAGTGTCTTGGCTGACGTCATATTTGTGAGAATGTTTTATGGCGGCAACTCGAAACCCTCTCTTTTTAAACTCTTGAATTAAACTAACCGCTGTAGACGTTTTGCCCACGTGTCTCTGGTAGCCAACTATTTGGAAAATCATATTATTCCTCCCAACTTAGAATTACCTGCAATCGAAACTTTAATGGTTATTAAACGTAATAACCTCTTCTCAATAAAAGGATAACCATTTTCCTCAAAAATCTAAGTGAAATATAATAAAAGGGCGTTAGAATACTTTTTATTTAACTGATGTTATGGTTTTCTAGGTTTAAGAGGCGTATATGGAGGATGGAACATTTTGAGTATTGATATGGCCGACATTAGTGGTAAAGAAGATGTTCTGCGTATTGCAACTGCGAGAGGCGCCATCAAACTTAAGCCTGAAACTATCCAAAGAATTAGGGAAAAAACTTTGGGGAAGGGTGATGTCGTCACCACTGCCCAGATAGCGGGTATTCTGGCAGCCAAAAAAACCCCAGAGATAATACCTTTATGTCACCCTATTCCAATAACCAAAGTTGATGTCCAAATCTCTGTTGGAAATAGTACGGTTACAGTAGAATCCACAGTACAGTCGTTGTCCAAAACAGGCGTAGAAATGGAGGCACTTGTTGCAACTTCTGTTGCCCTACTCACAGTTTGGGACATGGTTAAACCCTACGAAAAAGACCAAGAAGGACAGTACCCCGACACAGAAATAGAGGAAATTAGGGTGGTGAGTAAAACTAAACAGCCAACAAAAAATAGTCAAGGTAGAGAACAACATGAAACCCAAAAGCACCCATGAAAAACACAGAGTACCAGTTGGGACTCTAGACTTTGGATTAATAGTGATCAGCGATACACGCTACCGGGAAATTCAAACTGGCGCAAAAAGCACTGATGAAACAACCGCCATAGCGAGGAAGCTAATAGAAGAAGCGGGCCACAAGCTGGCTTCAGTTTCTATCGTTCCTGACGAACCCCAACTCATAATTAAATCTCTTAACGAATTTGTAGGAAGGAGAATATTGGTAATAATAACCAGCGGAGGAACCGGCCTCTCACCCAGAGATGTAACCATAGAAACCATTACTCCCCTGTTTGAGAAGAGGATACCTGGATTCGGGGAAATCTTCAGATTCGAGAGCTACAAGGATATTGGGACAGCCGCCATGTTAACTAGGGCCGAGGCGGGAACCTATAAAGGTGCGGTGATTTTTTGTTTACCGGGATCACCTAACGCCGTGCACACTGCCCTCACCAGTTTAATTCTTCCAGAAATAGAACATATTATCAGCCACATGAAAACTAAAATTTCCAAAGACTCCAAGGAGGAAAAGTAGTTTGGATGAGTTCAGCACTCGTATGAGAGGTTTTGCTGAGTACACCCTAGTTAATGAAGCGCTAAACAGGATAATCAGCAGAATTAAGAGGTTAGAGCCGGAGATAATTCCGGTAACAGAATCTTTGGGAAGAATAATCTATGAGGATATTTATTCTCCGAGAAATATTCCACACTTTGATAGGTCTGCTATGGATGGCTACGCCGTGATAGCACGGGACACCTTCGGCGCCAGCCAGCATAATCCCATCAAACTCAAGGTGGTAGGGGAAGTGGTTGTGGGAAGACCGCCCAGCATTAAAGTGTCTAGGGGGTGGGCGGCTCAAATCGCTACCGGAGCCCCTATACCTCCAGAGGCTGACGCCGTAGTTATGGTTGAATACACTAAGCGTATCAATGATGAGGTAGAAGTTTACAGTCCGGTAACACCCGGCCAAAACATTTCTAGGGTTGGAGAGGATGTGAAAATGGGTCAAAAAATTATAAGTAGTGGTAAACAGGTAAGACCCCAAGAGGAGGCAATGCTCCTACAATGTGGAATTACGGAAGTCAAGGTGACGAAAAAACCTCAAGTAGCAATTGTTTCCACCGGTAGCGAACTTGTTGATATTTACACTACTCCCGATGTGGGAAAGGTTGTTTGCACCAATAGTTATACCCTGGCTTCTCTTGTGAGAGTCTATGGTGGCGAACCTAAGATTCTTGGGATATACCCGGACCGACCGGAAGAGCTTGAAAAGGCCATAGATGAAGTCTTAAAATATGATATGGGAGTTTTTTCAGGCGGAACCTCAGTGGGAAAATATGATTACACTCCAGATCTTCTAAAAAAGAGGGGGGAGTTAATTTTTCACGGAGTGGCTATGAAGCCGGGGAGTCCTACGGCTGCCGCATTCCTCAACGGTAAACCAATTTTTAGTCTACCAGGCTATCCGGTGGCAACCATGATCGCCTTTACAGTCTTTGTTGCGCCCACCATAAGAAAAATGCTGGGAGCCGAAAAACTGGATCCCCGCATATTTGTTGAGGCAAAGATGTCCAAGAAAGTTGCTTCAACTCTGGGCAGACGGGATTTTGTCCGCGTCAAAATAGAGGAAACCCGGGAGGGCGTACTAGCATTGCCCATAAGGGTAGGCGGTTCAGGGGTAATAAGTAGTATGGTAAACGCCGATGGAATTGTGGAAATTCCAGAAAATGTGGAGGGTATAAATGAGGGGGAAATTGTAAGAGTTGCCCTTTTCCCCCACATCGTAGTGTAAAGAGGAGACAAAGAATGAGAGAGGAAGCTAAGAAGAGTTTTTACACCACAACTTCTCTCCAAGACGTGATTCAAGCCTTGTCCAAAATAAGCATAAAGAGGAAAATTGAAAAAATTAGCATAAATGAGGCTTTGGGGCGAGTTCTTGCTGAAGACTTCTTTTCACCAATTGATGTACCCCACTTTCAAAGAGCCGCAAGAGATGGGTATGCAGTTAGGGCAAGTGACACCTTCGGGGCGGAAGAGGAGGAGGCGAAAATTCTGAGAATTTTGGGAGAAATAAAAGCGGGAGAAAAGAGTAATCTACACGTAGAAGAAGGTGGATGCGTTAAAATAGCCACAGGAGCACCCATACCAGAAGGCGCGGATGCTGTTGTAATGGTAGAGTACACCGAGGAGGAAGATGACCAAGTGCGAATTTACCGACCTGTGTCTCCCGAGGAGAATGTGGTTAAAATCGGCCGCGACATAAGAAAAGAGCAGAAAATATTGAGCAAAGGAACCGTGCTAAGCATCCAAGATTTGGGGGTAATCTCGGCAACCGGCGTTACAGAAGTAAATGTTTACTCCAAACCATTGGTGACAGTCGCCAGCACCGGAAACGAAATAATAACTCCAGGCTCTAAACTGGAATACGGAAAAATCTACGACATTAACTCAGTCACCATAACACAAGCCGTCAAACAATCAGGCGGATCCCCCATATATAGGGGGATCATACCAGACGATAAAGAGGAATTAATAAAATCCATTAAATACTCCCTAGTAAACGCGGATATTGCCATATTTTCGGGAGGAACCTCAAAGGGTCCAGGCGACACCGTGCCAACAGCACTCAGTGAGGTGAGCAAACCAGACTTTCTGATACATGGAATATCAATAAAACCAGGAAAACCAACAGCAGTAGCAGCATACAATGGAAAACCAGTCTTTATGTTACCTGGATACCCCACATCGGCACTTATGGTATACTACACTCTTGTAGACCCACAAATTAGAAGGTGGGCAGGCCTCCCTCCCACCAGTAGACCACAAGTCAAAGCAGTAACTGGAAAGAGAATTTACTCTGAAAGGGGAAGATTAAATTTCCAACCAGTCCGACTTCAACTGGAAAAAGAAAAGCTTGTAGCTTATCCAGTTCCTACAGGCTCCGAAGCCATAACTACACTAGCCCTGTCGCAGGGATACATAGAGATAGGATCAGAAGTACAATTCATCGAAGAAGGAGAGGAAGTCAAAGTCTACTTGTTTCGAGCCCCACCATAATGAAGTAGGGTGACTTAATAGTTGACAATCCCCACGACTAGTTGGAGGCTCTCTCGCCAACGATTTTGTAAGTCCTCATTGAGTCTAAGGTCGAAAACTTTCTAGCACTTCATTTTTTCTATATTGGGGTTGTTGAGGGCTTCTGAAATAATCTTCATGGCGCAGAACTGTCCACACATTGTGCAGGACTTGGGCTCTTTGGCCTTCACTCTTTCGTGGTATAACTGTGCCCTTCGGGGGTCTAAAGATAGTTCATACTGTTTTTCCCAGTCTATTGCGATTCTGGCGCGAGCCATTTCATCATCTCGATAAGATGCCTTTTCCCCGAGTTTTGCAATGTCTCCTGCGTGAGCCGCAATTTTTGAGGCTATAACACCCAGTTTAACGTCGTCTTCGTTAGGTAGACCTAGATGCTCAGCAGGAGTGACATAGCATAGAAAGTCGGCACCCTCCATTGCAGCTATGGCGCCTCCGATGGCTCCTGTAATGTGGTCATAACCGGGCGCTAAATCTGTTACTAGGGGGCCCAACACATAGAAGGGAGCGCCCTTGCATAGGGCCTTCTGTATTCTAACATTGGCCCCAACTTGGTGGATCGGTATATGCCCCGGTCCCTCCACAATTACTTGCACCCCTCCCTCCCTTGCTCTCTCAACAAGTTCGCTTATTGTTAAAAGCTCCTGCATCTGAAGCTCATCGCTTGCATCATGAATGCAACCCGGTCTTAGACCGTCCCCCAAGCTGAGAGTAAAATCGTATTTTCTAGCTAATTCGAGGAGGTAATCAAAGTTGGAGTACAGTGGATTTTCTTGGCCATTATGTATTATCCAAGCTGCATGGAAAGTTCCTCCCCTGCTTACCATGGGGATTATTCTTTTGCGTTTAACCAGTAGGTCTACTGTTTTTTTGGTTACTCCAACGTGTACCGTCATGAAGTCTACACCGTCCTCAGCGTGTTTCTCTATGGCTTTGAACATGTCATCCTCGTCCATGTCCACTATGGCGCCCTTCCTTTTGCCCGCCTCTATCGCCGCTTGGTAAATGGGAACAGTACCTAGGGGTACGTTAATGTTTTTTATCACCTTCCTTCTTATGGCGTCGATGTCTCCACCGGTGCTCAAATCCATTATTGTGTCCGCGCCATACTCAACAGCTATTTTGGCCTTCCTCAATTCGTAATCTATGTCACAGAAGTCTGCTGAGGAACCTATGTTTGCGTTTATCTTTGTGCGGAGGCCTTCCCCTATTCCTAGTGGCCTAACGTTCTCCCGCTTCACATTTCGGGTTATAACAACTCTACCCGATGCTATTAGTTTTAATAGTTTGTCTAGTGGGAAGTCTTCGTCCTTTGCAACTTGTATTGCCTCGCTTGAAGCTATTCCTTTCCTCGCTAATTGTATCTGGGTCGTCAAAATTTCTACACTTCCTTCCTTCAAAAATAGTGTGTACACCTTTAAGTTTTCCCATTAATAATCTTCACGTATGTAAACGAGTACAAAATTAAAAATATTTCCAAGCAGAAGATTATTGCTTTTCACAAGGGTTTAAAAATATTTTTAGCCCAATATTATTGTTGCGGAAGTGTGTTAGCAAACATTTTTAAGTGAAAGAATAGGTTTTAAAATTAATGTTTACCTATATTTCTCAGGTTTTTGGAGTTGAAAAAATGTCTGAACGTCAGCCATTACAAATACTTCTAAAATCAATAAATAACGTAGTTCAAGTTAAACTAAAAGATGGGAAAACATTTCAAGGCAGATTATCCCACTGTGACTCCTACATGAACCTGTGTCTCACAAGCGCTGAGGAACTAGACGGTGATGAACCAATAGCAAGATATGGCGAAGTGTTCATACGTGGAAATAACATTTTATTCATAAAACCAGATGCTGGGGCCCTTGATTTCGCTGAGGAAACCAAAGAGAAAGAAAAGGAAAAGGGTAAGGAAGTTAAAGGCAAAAAGTAGAACCGAAGTTCATAGCACTTCTTTTAGATTTGATGTAATTCGCATCATATGTGGTTCGTGAATGGGGAGGAAGCTAATGGTTCTCAGATAGTTCACGTTGCCGTTCTTCTCTATATTGTTTGACAACGGTTTCAAGTAATTTCTCTGCTTGGGCCCTCTTCTGTTCTAGTGTTTTCTGCTTATACTTAGCTAGCACTCTCTCCAACTCTTCCTTATCTACAATGGCAAATTCATCTACTTGTTTTATGTTGATGTCTTCACGTGGAATAATGGGTATATCTGCTTCCAGAAATCTTTCCAGCGCTATGTGAGAAATTCCGGAACCGCAGATAACAGCCGATATTCGTTTCTGCACTAGGATTTCAGCTGTTTGGCGTCCCCCTCCTGTAGAGTCTTCGAGAAAAACTATGTCTCCTGCCTTTATTCCCAGAAGTTCATCTGCTTTACGAATTTCCTCTTGAGTAAAGGATTTCACAACTTTTAAGGGGTAGACGAGTCCTCTTGACTCCATGAGTTTTATTCTTCTGAGGCCGGATAGTTGAAGTCTTACTGAGGCTAGTTCGCTTTTAATTCTGGCTAACTCCGCCTTTAATCTGGCATTCTCCTCATGATACCTGGTGTGCAACCGATTGAGCTTAATCTCTGCAAAATTTTCGGATCGTAGCACTTCCAACTGGTTATTTAGCGCCTTGATTTCCTCCTTCAAACTGTTAATCGTTTCCTGAGATTGTAAAATTTGTTGCTCCAACCTCTGGTTCTTTTCTCTGCACCTGCGGAATTTGCAGCGAAGCTGCTCCAGATTTTTCCTGAGTTTATCAATCGTTTCTTCAGGCTTTTCTTCCGATACCGCCTTAACTTCTTCGGCTTCCTCAAGCTCCTCCTCTTCCAAAAATGACGCTATAGCCTCACTTATGGAAGCACCCTTGGCGACTGAGGCTTTCACCTGATCAAGAGGCACATCTACATTCATTTCTTTAACGTGTGCCTCCACCTGTTCAAATTTATTTTTTAGATATTGGTATGCCTTTATAGCGGAAGCTAAAGCATCGCGTTGATGGGAGTCTCGGGCCTTTAAACTTTTTCCATCTAGGAATTTCCTAGTTATTTCCCTTTTCTCATCAACACTCATAGTGTGTGAGGGAGAGAATATTTTGGCGTTAACGGAATTGGCTAGTTTTTTAACGAATTCTGGAGGGGGATAAACATCTGAACCAATGTATATGGGAACACCAAAATTTGAAATTTCCTCTATAATCTTTTTTCGTGTTAACTCCTTCTCGCTCCGAAGCAAAAGTAGGTTTCCATCTAAATCCAAAACGGCTAGACCACAGGTTATTCCGGGATCTATTCCCAGAATAAGAGCCTTCTTTGATACTGGTGTAACAACTTTGGGGATGAGAGGAATCCATTCCAATTTATCAAGAACCACTGGTTCAACTTTAACTTGAACGTCCCGCCCTCTGCTTGGTTTTACTAAACTTCCTAGTCTAGCCCTATCCGCGTAAACCAGAAATTTACTTTGTTTTAAACCATGTTCAGATTCTTGGGTATAGAGGTCATAATCTATCCTAGCGTCATCCAGTATATTTTTAATCACCTGGGTAGTTTGTGAAACTAGGGCATGCAGCCTCCTTCGGAACCTCTCAGAACTAGAACCTCCCGGCCCTAAGGTTCTACCCCGCGAAACGATAATCTTGGTCTCATTCTCAAAGGCATAAACAATGTAGCCAACACCCTTGGCGGCGAGCCGAGCACAAACTTCAGCAGCCTCCGTAGGACTCAACTTTGAAGAAATAGTTAGACCGTATTTTGCCGCAATACTGGTTAATGGCTCCATTCCACCCGCAGGCGAACCAGTAACCTGTACAAGCTTTGTGCTGGGAGGAAACCTTCTAAGCAGGTATATTATCCCCCTCTGATTTGGCGCGAATTCAAAAATGTTATCGGACGCGACAATATCTGGCTTTACCTCGTTGATGATTTTTAAGAGTTCTCTTAAGGTCAGTTTCTCAAAGGTTTCATTGGCATCCTTACTTAATAGAAAGGCCGCATACCTACGACTTAGCATTGAGGATGGAGAACTCATAGGTAGAATATCAACGCCCATAATGCAGGAGCCCGATACAATTTTCGACAAGCTAAACCACCAGTTTCTAAAAACAGAAAGCTGAATAGTCCTTCCTCAATTTAAAAAAAACCAACTATGTTTTTACCTTTATCGTCTGTACAAATATCACCTTTATTATATAATTCAATTATTAATGCTTCACCGCATAAAATTAAGTCATCACAAAAAGTTTAAAGAATTTTTTTCATAGTTTCTTCCAAATCTTTCCTTACGCCGAACCGCCTCTCAAAAAATCTGAGAATATTAGAGACATCTCTTCTTAAATATCGCAAAGCCTCCACATGTTTAACTGGCAACCACTGTGGCCAATCTATTAGAACCACGTGAAAATCGGGTTTAACGATAACGTTGTGTTCACTAAGATCCGAATGCACTATACCCACACGGTATGATAGTTTCACATTATCTAAAATTTCGTTGAGAATTTTTAATGGATTCGGCAATTTCCTGATTAAGTATAGTTCATCTCCCTCTACAAAATCCATAACTATTGCGTGTCTGTTCTGCCCCCTAGGTCGGGGAACATTAATTCCCGCTTCGAAAAGAATTTGAAGTGCCGAATACTCTTTTTCTGCGGAGCCACGACTAGCAAAGAACCAAGAACCACCCTTATTATGAACATAGCTGCGTAGCCGTCGTACTTGCTTAAAACTGGTTCTGCCCAGCCTGTGAAGTTTAACTATAACCCTCTCGTTAGAGGGGGTTAAAGCATCGTAAACATCTGATTCTTTTCCTATACCTACCCTATGGCCGAAGGCATAAATGATATTAGAAGAAACAAGTGAACCAAGAGCTAAAATGTCGTACCCAGAAAGAGTTAATCTGTAGCCAATGTAGGCGCCAATCCAGCGGACAAGCAGCTTCAACTTGTGAAGACGATCTAACCGGGAAATGGTTTCACTCACATTTTTAGGGAAACTTTTTGTAATGTAGTCTATAGGGACGTATTCATAGCTGCCCATCCCTCTTTCTACAGTAGCCAAGATCCTGAAATCTTCACTCTCCAGTTGTTTAAAGGATCTGATTACCTTCTCCATTGAACCACACCGGGCTAACTGGAAAAAACCAAAATTCATTAAAAAATAGAGTGGCCTCTATTTTAAACTATTTTTATTAGAGACATATTTCTGCAATTCAAATTAAAAAGAAAATGGTTATTTTACACTTAAATAATCAAATTAACCAATTGAATAGAAGGTTTAATAAAAGAAAAAAAGGTAAAATGTGTATACTTAAACATATAGGAGTTTTTTAAAGTTATACTATGAGTGATAATAGGTAAAAGTATAGAGTACTAATATTATGAAAAATTATAACACATAAAAGATATGGTAAAAGTATATTTAAAAGCAAGATAAATTTAAAAAGAGTTATAAGTACTATTCTTTTTAAGAAGAATTAAAAACGGTGAAGATAATGTCAGAATTAATTGTTAAAAATGAGGATGTAGCTAAAATTGCAAAAGCTCTAGCTTCCCAAACGAGGTGGGAAATTCTAAGACTCCTCAGAGAAAAGAAAATGGATGTTAGCAGAATAGCAGAAACATTAAAACAAACAGAGGCCAATGTCTCAGCCCAAGTAAAAATTCTAGAGAAGGCAGGACTACTAAAATCCCACTACGAACCAGGAGAACATGGAGTCCGTAAGGTCTGCGAACCTGCAGTAGAAAAAATACAGATTATAATTTCTTAAAATAACCAAAAAATAATTAAAGGTATATGGCAAATGCGGGAGGAGAACTAAAGCCAAACAACAAATAACGTGAAAGAAAATTCCATTTAAACACTAGTTAATAACACCATTCCTTTTTTATAAGTAACACTTTTTCCTGAAGATAGAAAAAAGATAAGGGGAAAATTAGATTTAATATTTCCTATAGATTGAAAACGGTTCCCACAATTCCCTGAACTGCCGCCTCAGGAATCTCGTTCATCATACGCGCTGTAAATCTAAATCCACTGCAGTGCATAGCACATAGAACTTTTGCCTTTAATTTTTTTAGAAAGTCTATAGTTCTTTTGATTTGTTCCTCGCTTGCCCAATTCATGTGGTAGCCTCCGATTAAGGCGTAGACTCTGTCAATCCCTGACAGTTTTTGGGCCATTTTTACAGTATTCATTATTCCCGTGTGTCCGCATCCTGTGAGAATAACCAGTCCCCTATTCTTAACATTAATAATTACTGATATTTCATCTCTAAAGTCGTCAAAAAGAATTTCTCCATTTTTTTGAACGTACAATCCAGCAGTTAACTCCTCTTTTATTGAAGTTTCTATTTCACCGCTAGTCCAAACTCCCGGAGCCAACTGGACCGGCTTGTTAGTTTCGATAAGTTTTAAATTATTGTTCTTTATTTGTTCATCAAACAGAGCCCTATTAATACCGGGCAGCTGTCTAATTTTTTGTTCCCTCTGTAATTGTTCCAATTTTTCTTTATCGAGTTGGATTTGTTTACCTGATAAATCGCCTGTGAGAGCCCACTTGGGGAGAAAAGCGTTTTGAGATGTTATGATTTCGGTCCCTGTAGAAAATTGGTTAATAATATGGTTCAGCCCTCCGAAATGGTCAAAGTGCCCGTGTGAGAGAATGAATTTTTCAATCTTTTTTGAGTCAACCTGAAGAAATTTCATATTGTTGGCTATGGAGCCTATTAGTCCTCCAGCATCCATCAAGAATGTGTGCGTGGAACTGTTCTTGGTTACCTCAAAAAGCAGTGCCAAACCATGCTCCGCCATACACAACAGTGTGGAAGCTCCCGGCTGCTGAACTTTGTCCCTAAATTTTTCATCTGTTAGAAGGGTAATATCAGTTGTATTTTCTGTTAAAACCCTAATTCTGACCCTATCTACTCCTTCTCCAAAATTTAGGCTCATAGTATTTAACACTCCAAAAGTTTACGAATTATAAATAAACGAACTGTATGTAATTATTTTATATTATAAACTTATTCTAAAGCATAATTTCCACACTTAAGTGCACTTATCAAAAAAGGAGTCTACAAGGATAAACGTTTAATAAGTTGGGTAAATGTAGTTTTTTAGTGTTTTTTAGCTATTTTATTTGTTTCTTCAGGATTTGACTGTTCTTCAAATAGTTTAGCTGCTTTTTCCAAATCTACCTCGTAGGCGGATTCCTTAGTGTAACGTTGTCTTATTTTCACAAAGATAGGGTAGTTTACGGCGCTGCCCACGATTAGGGCTTCTCCTACTGGTAGGCTGGTGATCATTGAGATAATTTCTGAGGTTATCATTTCGGAGCTGGCTTTAATGGTGTCCAAATCATTGGGGTTAGATATTCTTAGTATGATGTGGGTATTGGCTTGGCTGAGAATGGTGGTTGAAAGTCTTACGGGTCTTTGGCTGATAAGGCAGAGTGATGCGTAGAATTTTCTTCCTTCTCTTGCTATTTGCTCAATAATTTTTTGGGAGATTGCTAGTTCCTGTCTCGCTTGGGGGCAGAATTGGTGAGCTTCTTCAAGGATCATAGTGAATGGAGGAATCACTCCTCTTCTTCTAAGGCCAAATAGTCTGGTTGCAATGTAGGCTACAATTAATTGTTTTTTCTTGAGGCTGGTGGCTTCGCTTAAATCTAAGATTATTGCATGTCCCGGTTTAACTAGATTCTCCAAGTTAGGGGCTTCTTCTGTTCCGAATAGGTCTGTTTCTTCCAGCTCGTATAACCAGCCTAGAAGCGCCTCTTTTGACCTTTGCGGAATTTTTGCATCGTTTTCTATGTAGGTTAGTAGATCTTTTAGGGAGTAGGATTTGTTTTGGTGTTCTCTCCTCATTTCGGTGATTATTCGTCCTAATTCTCGAACCTGTATGGGAGACATTTCTGGTTGGAATGTTCCGAACCACCTATTTGAAATGAGTGGCGTTGCGAACTGAACAAATGGACTTTTTATGACGGTTACTTTTTCGGAAAGGTCAAGCTGACCATTTTTTTCGGGCTTGTTGGCAATTGACGAGTATTCTCCGTGAACATCAACGATGATTACTGCTACTCTTCCACTTTCGGGTTTTCTGGATAGTAGTTCCTCAATTATTACTGTGGCTAGGTAAGATTTTCCACTTCCACTCATAGCCAGAATGGCCAAGTGTTTCTGTAACAGTCTAGTCATATTCAACGAGGCCGGCAGGTCATGGAAGCGTAGACTTCCCAAATTCAGTCCATTTTCCACATCTAGCCCAAGTAAATTTATGAGAACTTCATCGTCGGCTATGTAAACCTTCTCTCCAGGTGAAGGGGGAAAACTCACTTTGTCAAAAATTCCATTGGTGAAAACACCCAAGGGTTTCACATTTGCGATGAGCATATCCCACCTATCACATGGAAATATTGAGGTTAAAGGCTGCCCGCCCCTCTCGTATTCCCTAACGTATTCTGGATGGGAGTAGAAGCGGTTGGTTTTAACTATCTCTTGAACCATACCTAAAAGTAAACCGTCCTCGGTGTTAATCTGAACAAACTGGCCCTTCCTTACGGGTATAGGCTCATTATTGGTAACAACAAAGCTGAAATTTGAAGTGGTTGGGCCGGGCGGATAACTTGATGCAATCACAGTCCCTAGAAAGTTCATTCCCTACACTCCTCAAAAAAACTCTAATGACGAATCCATTTAAACATATCTTAAAAGCGTCCTTCTCCTCTTAATTGTAGATTTGGAGTTATAAACCATACGCTTTTTTTATTTTCATAAGTGAAACGCTCATTCCCGTCTTCTCTATTATTTGATCATATATGAAGTCCAAGTCGGTTTCCAGCAGCTTGGCTTGGTAATGCGCCTCAACTTGCACTGAGGGTAGTCCGAATTCTGCGTGGTGACGGGACAGGGAGTAGATGAGAGAGGAGATTCTTTGGACAATTTTGGAGCCTAAAGTGTTTGGCGCCTCTGAGAGGTATTCAATCCTTAGAGGAGTGTCTAACTCAACAGGTTTAAGATAAAAAATGTTAAGTCTTTCAGCCCACTCCTCCCTGAGGTCCTTCAGTGGGGGATATTTCTCGTAGTTCTCCACGTATTTTAAGACTGTTGTTCTTTCCCCCACATCGAGAAAACGGTATAAAAATTCAGTATCCCTAGAACGCTGAATTACTCGTCGATAATCAAATGTCAACAAGTTCTTCAGCTCCTCAATCTTATTTATGAGTAGGGGAGCTAATCTTGAGAGTATCTGAACAAATCTAGTACTTCTACTGTCCTTAACTACCCCTGCGAGTAGAATCCCATTATCGGAAGAAACCTTGTAAAGCTTTTCAAATAGTTTTACTACGCCCTCATATTTTTTAAACAGAGAGGTCGATGAAGGTCTATCACTCGCCAAAGGAAGTATGGCTCCATCCAAGATAAGAATATCTACTGGATGCCTCTCCTGGCAATCAATGGCTACTTTAATTTCAGCCATTAGACGCTCTAAGGACGATGACACTTCAAAGTCGCTTCGAGATAGAGGCTCCAAATTGGAAACAATAGCGGGAGGGGGATACTCCTTTGGGAAATACTCCACCTGAACCCTTCCCTCGGATTCATAAGTGAAGATTGCGGCAACTGCCCTAATAAGCATTAAGTCAACTCCGTGGAAAGTTCTACTTATCATTCCACCATCTACTGCGGCCACCTTTAACCCATCAAGTTTTGCAGGAATCACCGGGTAGGATAACCTCCTCTCAAAAACATCGAGGAATCCGCCGCGATCCACCATATCAAAAATATCCTTCTCCTTTACCCTGCGAAAAGTCTCCGCAAGCCTCCCACGACCCAACTCCAACTCTTGGATCTCAGAAGCAATCCGAGAAATATGACTATCCAAAACCCAAGGACGAAGATCAACCAAATATAATAACCCTCCAATAAGAAGTATACCTAAAACAATTTTAAACCAAACGGAAACAATTTTCAAATTAAATACACAGACAAGCCAAATAAACAATTTCTAAAAACTACAAACCAAATAAATTAAAAAAAGATGCAACGTAGCAAATCCCAATTATTGCGCTTCTTCCCCGGTTTTGTCTTTTATTTCCCTTTTTAGCCACTCAAGAGCTTCCTCACCGTGCAGCAGCTCCTCCAAGTCCTCTTCCAAATTTGTAGCTTCGATAAGCACAAACCAACCCTCCCCATAAGGATCAGTATTTGCCAGCTTAGGATTTTTTACAGCCTTACCAATTTCCCTTATTATGCCACCCACAGGAGCAAACAATTTTCCCACATACTTACCAGTTTCTATCGAGCCAAACACGTCTTCCTGCTTCAATTTTGTTCCTACTTCTTTAACCTTAATATAGACAACTTTCCCCGCAATCTTTTGAGCGAAGTCACTCCAGCCTACCCTCACATAGTTATTTTCCTCAATTTTTGCCCAAAGATGATCCTTAGTATAATACAATTCCTCTGCGAATAGATACTTTCCAACCTGCTTCATAAGTAAATCTCTCCTACCATAAACCTATTTAAATTTATAATAAATGTTAAACAAATGTTTGTAGAACAATCACACGAGAAAGCCAAAAATTTTTTCGTTAGATTTATATGATAATTAGCTAAGCTTAAAAAACAACCCACCGAGTAATTAAAATCTTTACGGTTTGGAGGAAAAAAGATGGCAACTGGTTTAGACGAAATTGTGATAACCAAACTAATAATAAACGCGTACATGAAGGAACTAATTGACTCTACAGATGTAGATGTCGTAATCGCCGGCTCTGGACCCTCAGGACTAGTAGCAGCCAAGTATCTTGCGGAGGGAGGGGCCAAAACCGTGGTGTTCGAAAGAAAACTCAGCACTGGAGGAGGATGCCACGGTGGGGGAATGATGTTCAACAAAATAGTAGTGCAAAAAGAGGGCAAATTTATACTGGACGAGTTTGGCATAAAGACCGAAGAACTCCAAGAAGGCTACTTTGTAGCAAACTCTTTGGAAACCGTAGCAAAACTAACAGCAGGCGCGATAGACGCCGGAGCCAAGATTTTCAACCTAATAGGCATCGAAGACGTCATGATTCGAGAAGCGGACAAAATCACCGGAGTAGTAATACAGTGGACAGCGGTAAACATGGCCAAATTGCACGTAGACCCTATGACCATCAGATGCAAATATGTAGTAGACGCAACAGGACACGCTGCCGAAATATGCCAAATAGTCCAAAGAAAAATCCCAGGAGCAAAACTAGAAACAGAAACTGGAAAAATCATAGGAGAAAAGCCCATGTGGGCAGACATAGGAGAAAAAATGCTTGTAGCATACACAAAACAAGTATACCCCGGCCTATATGTAGCAGGAATGGCAGCGAATGCAGTCTCCGGCGGACCCAGAATGGGACCAATTTTTGGAGGAGTCATGCTTAGCGGTCGAAAGGTGGCCTTAGATATTTTGAAGAATATGGGCAAAATTAAAACCTGAATCTTCTTTTTTATTTTGACTTGGTTCAGTGGGCGAGCGCCAGCTTTAGATGTTGTTTTTCCTTTTTTAGGGGGTTGCTTTGATTTTGTTTGAATAAAAAAATAATAGTGGGGGGTTATTTTACTTCGCGTATCTGTGTTATTATGCAGGCTGCTCCGAGGGTTACAAGTAATATTGAGATTAGTATTGTGGTGGCGGTAGTTGGGTCTACTAGTTGTCCTAGTAGTTGTTGTGCCATGAAGCCGAAGCTTGAGATTATGTTCCATATTGCTTGGTAGTATTCGAATCCTAGAATGTTTACGTTTAGTATGTTGGTTGCTAAACCCCCGAGGTCAAGATATTTTAATGCGTCGGCGATTGATCCTAGGAAAAACATTAGGAAGCTTGAGAAGAAGGATACAACAAGTAAATATATTAGGGCGATGACGCCGGCAAGAATTGGGCGGTCGATTATGGATGAGAACAGTGTGGTGACGGAGCCGACTGTTAAAATGAAAAGCCAGGTTACCATGGTTAAATTGTTTGGGACGTATATTGTGTAGCTTATGCCCTCCATTAGTATTCCTAGTGGTTCGAGGATAGAAAATGCAAATATGAAGTACATTGTGTAATAAACTAGGCCGGTTAAGATTAGGCTGATAAAAGCGAATCCCAAGAACTTGGTTAGAACGAGTTGAATTTTGTAGACTGGTTTTGAGACATATATGGGTAGGGTGCCATGTTCGCGGTCTCCAGCTATAATCCCGGAGGTAAGAATTGTTACTATGGCGATTATCGGTACCCCAAGGTAGTATATTGTTGCAAAGCCGCCCATTCCACCCCTGAGTCCTGTGCTTATGCCCATTGTTCCTGCGAAAATGTCTCTGAAGGTTAGTATTGCTCCGTCCTCTCCATATATGCCGTTTAGGAATAGGCTGATTTGCACCTGGTTAAACATGTCGGGATACTGTGTAACTGCATAGGATACGAGGATTATTATCATGGGCAGCACCATTAGTGCAGCGAAGGCGACGAAGGATTTTGTCCTATAGGCGTTTTTCACTTCTTCCCAACAGAGGCGTATAGACTGGTTTAAAAGGTTGACTGCTCTATCGCTTAAAGATTCCTCTACTGTTATTGGTTTTTCTGGAACCGTTCTGGTTTTAACTCTTTTTTTGCTCATTTTGTGTTTCCCCCATTATTTGTAGGAAAATGTCTTGGAGGCTTTCACCCAGAGGGGCGAATTTGACTAATTGAACTTTTGCGTCGACTAGTATTTTTGGTAGGTTCTGGCCCAATTGGTCTAAATCTGTTGCTTTTATGAGTATGCGGTCGTCGCTTCGGGTTACACTTGCAACAAAGGGCGCCTTTTGTAACTCGGAAATAATCGCCTCGGGTTTATCAACAATGAGCTCGTAGTCGTGCTTCCCTTTTCTCAATTCGGCCTTCTTTATGTCTTTCAGTTTGCCCTGTTTTATCATTTCTCCTCTGTGAATAATTCCCACGTAGTCGCTGACAACCTCGATCTCAGGAAGAACATGACTGGAAATAAACACAGTTCTTCCCTCTTCAGTTATCTCCTTTATTTTCTCCAGTATCTCGCTTCTCCCTATAGGATCAAGATTACTAGTTGGCTCATCAAGAATCACTAGTTCGGGTTCACCCATTACTGCCATAGCTAGTCCGAGACGCTGCTTCATTCCGGCACTCAAATTACCTATGGGTGATTCACCCCAACCTCCGAGTCCAACCCACTCCAGTAGTTCCTCTGCGCGGGCATCTAAGTCTACTGATGACATGTTTGATAGGATTCCAATGTAGCGCAGGAAGTCAATGGCTTTAACGTGGGCATAGTATCCTACCCTCTCTGGCAAATAGCCTATTTTCTGTCTGGCTTGGAATGAACCCGCCTTGTACCCAAAAACTTTGACTTCGCCTTCTGTTGGTGACAACAGGCCCAGTATGATTTTAATAGTAGTTGTTTTTCCGGCTCCATTGGGTCCTAGAAGACCGTAGCAGGTTCCTTTCTCAACTTCCAAGTTGATTCCCCTTAGAGCGTGAAAGTTTCCGAACCTCTTTTTTAGATTTTTTGTTTCGATAGCTAACATGCCGATGCCACCTAAACCTCCTTTCTTAGAAATTTAGATAAGCTCTGACTCCACCTTCTCCAAGGCCAAGGAAGTGTCAATATGAAAATCACCAAGGCAGGTATGAATAAGCATAGGAAGATTACACGCGCATAGTAATAGTTGGAGACTCCAAGAGAAGCTCCGAGAGTGGATTGCAGTTGGTAAATGCTTATCTTTTCTCCTTCTTTGATTTCTAACTGGATTAGAAAACCACTATTTGTATCATAGTTAGCGATAATAGTTCTATCCGACCCTGAATAAAAGGCCGTCTTTGTATTTCTCACCAATTGTTGCGCCTTTAACTCAGTTTCACCCACGATAACACCAGTATTATTACCTATGCTCACAGGAGCCCCAATCGGCAACCAGGGAGGAATCCACCACAGAAAGTGCACTCCAGTGGTATTTGTTTCCCGCGTGTAAAGATTTACCTCACTATATTGAATTGGCGAAAAGCCGTCTCTCTCAGCAACCACAACCGTGTTTGGATCAGCGTAACCCTCAAACCAAACCACACTCGATGTTAACCCACTTGTAGTAGCGGTACCGTTACTCTGCACAGTATAGTCATACTTAAGATAATACAATACAAAGGGGGTGTTGGGATAAGTTGGTGTAGGTTCTGCCTGGAAATAAACCGCAGAAGTTATGCCTACAATCACAGCGAGTGCCACAAGGAAAACTAAAATTCTGTTCCGCACCTCACACTGCACCTCCTCCAACTACTTCTTTCTTCATTTTGCGATTCCTCAACCAGCGATTTGAGAGAATCATCGATATAGGCACAAGAAAAACCATGGAGTACAATAATATGAGGTAATAGTTAATTACCGGCGGAGCATTGCCCGGATTGGGTAGTATCAAAGACACCGTTGGCACGTCACTAGCCAAATAAACAGTCGTCGGACTTCCAGATGAAGGTTCTATGGTTACGCTGAGATTAAATGAAATCTGAGCGGGGAGACCCGCAATACCTGTAAATAATAACACGTTTTCAGACTTCGCAAGGGTAAAGCTATTTCGGAGGGGGGGTAGTGGGGTCATATTTGTGTCGGAGGAAAAGGCGTCAGAAAGTGGTAGCAGTAGTCCTAGGCTTATTTTCGTTCCTTTGGACTCACCGTTAATGGTTATGTTATTTATGGTGCTGCTACTTTTGGCGTTGATTCTGAGGATCCATACTGCTATGTTGCCCTCTAGTAGAATTCCGGTGTCGGTGGTCACGGTGAAATTTACTTCAACGTTTGTGTGGTCTCCGGGTACGGTTTCTGTGAATGTGTATGTGTGGCTTACGGGTTGGGCGTAGACTTGTTGGGTTTGGGCTGTTAGTAGGGGTATTGACAGGCTTATGGTTAGTACTAGTATTAATAGTAGTAGTGGGTTTTTCTTCATTGTTTTTCCTTTTCCTTTTCTTGATTAAACTATTGCTCGTAGTATAAACTACATTTCGTAGTTAAATTTATATGTCCGGCGTGGGTATATAAAAATTACGGTAAAACAAAAAAGCCAATTAAACTCACTCAAACCCAAAGAGTATTGTTAAAGCCTATTTAAGTACCAGCCTCAAAATGAGCCACTAATATCCTAAGTCACCAAATAAAAATAGTAGAAGGGTGAAGAGCTTTGTTTGAAGGCATGGGAGTGTTTCATCCAGCTTTTCTAGCGAGTCTTGGATTTGAATGTGAGAACTTGTACCTCTTTTACACCCTCAACAATCAAGAAGAATATACAGGTATTACCCAGAGCAAAAACACTCCCATTACGCTGTGCCAATGGGAAAGAGGGGACAAAATTGATTTGCCCTTAAGTTTTTTACACGTTTTTGTTTAAAAGAGTGGAGGGAAGAATAACTTTGGTTGACGAACCTAAAGTTTACGAATTCAAACCCCATGAGAAGGATTTGTCTACGGTTTTGGGTGATCTAGAATCGGAAGTGATGGAGACTGTTTGGAGGCTTAAAAAAGCTTCTGTTCGAGCTATCCACGAAGATATAAGAGTTAGGAGACCTGTAGCTTTTAACACTGTGGCTACGATTCTGGACAGGCTATATAAGAAAAAGCTTGTGGAGAGGGAGCTCATTAGAGAGGGAGGGATATACTATGTTTATTCTCCTGCCCTTACTAGGAAAGAATTTGAGGAGCTAGTTGCAAGAAATGTTCTCAGCGGGCTCTTCGAATCATTTGAGGAACCCACAATTATGTTTTTGCTCGAAAACCTAAATTTAAATAACCCTGAGGTGATAGAGGAAATAAAAAGACAACTAAAAAAGATAAGGAGTAGGGGCGAGTCTAATAAATGAACCTGTTTCAGGAACTTTCTAAGCTATTAGAATTCATTGTCAGATTTATTCAAGAAACCCTAAAAACCAATATCCAATTCCTGCTCGGCTATCACCAATTTGTTATGCCCCTCGAGATGATTCAATCATTTTTAGTGTGTTTGGTTCTTTCTATGCCCCTTATATCGCTTATCATTTGTAAAATTGTGAAACAAGACGCTTACTCGATAAAAACCAAGGTTTGGTTTTTCGCTCTTTTGCTACCCCTTCTTTTTTTCCCTATAAGAGCAGTAATTTTCCAAGTTTACTTTTTCCTTCACAACTACTCATTTGCCCCAATGATTGAAAAATTAAGTGTCGATTTCTTAATTTACTGCGGCTTCCAACTAGTTGTTGCTTGTTTTGTATTCGTTTTCATGTTCAAAGGAATAAAACTTTTTGGTAGCCGCACCCATTTATTTAAATCCCAACTCGTCGCTACACACAATAATAATTTTACGAGCCACAGCCAGATAAAAAAAATAACTAAAAAACTCGCCCAACTGATGAAAATACCTGTACCGGAACTCTTCATTTTCAAGCTTGGGAGACCCATAGTGTTTACTGTAGATGATAGAAGGAAAAAACCTCTCATAGTTATTTCAAGCGGTTTACTCGACCTACTAGACGAGGAGGAATTGGAAGCTTGCTTGGGCCACGAATCAGCTCACATACTGAATAGAGATGGCTTTGTTAGAAAAGCATCCTCATTTCTCAGAGCAGTTATGTTCTACAACCCTCTCGGATACTTTATAGAGTCCGCTATCTACCGAGAACGAGAATTTCTCGCAGACATGGTTTCCTCCCGCATCACCAAGAAGCCGGAAGCCCTAGCATCAGCCCTAATTAAAATAGCAGAAAATACCGACGACTCCGGGATACTGATAAAAAACAAGGCGGTTATGCACCTTTTCAAAAAATATAAATCCCTACTTAAAAAGCACCCACCCCTCGAAGAAAGATTGAAAAGATTAATGCGGTTAATCGAAGACCAAAAGTTTTTGGACGTGAAAACTTCGTGAAAAATACAAGCGTCTTCGAGTTCACCCCGTGAAACAGGCCCATCTTTTCTCATATACAATCTCATTTTGCCAGAAAAACTTTTATGAAACCTATCCCATTTAAAGCCCATGCTAACAGTTCTAAAATAGCGGTTTAAATAGAATTATGCTGAACTACAGCAAGATGCCTATGGAGCGATTATACACCCTCAAAGAGGCAAAACAACCACTGGGCGCCACGACGCAAA
>JAHQXB010000028.1 GCA_029856435.1 Candidatus Jordarchaeia archaeon | reverse complement strand
ACGAGATTTTGCGAATCTATCGCCGGGGAGAGAGCCCCTATGAAGCTTGAGGGAGGAAGACTCAAAGTTAAAGGTTAACGCTGGGTCAGAACGGGTTTATTAAGCTCACTTCGTGGTTAAGAGCAATATGGAGGGAAATGGAGCCAAATAAATCTACATTGCCCTGGCGACTTTTAGCAAAGGTTTATAAATTTATCAGAAATCCTTGTGATTTCATTCTCTTTATGTGGATTTGGTTTTACTGCGCGGTTAGGGCTTCTCCTTCTTACTAATTGCGTGGATAGGGGTTCCCTTTTTCTCATAAGTAGAATTCTTCTTTTTCATAGATTTTTCTTTGAGGTTGAATATTAGTTGAATTTTATAATAGTTCTAATGGGACTACGTATAGGTGGATGTACTATTGGAAATACACTGGTATGGAACAGTTAAAAGGGTGGTAAAGCGAATATGCCCGCGGCGAGTGTAACAGCAGAGGCGTTTCCCAAGTTGATATTCATGCAGGGAAACATTGTGGAATAAACGGCTAAAACCATGAACAGGTCCTTCGGAAAATGGAAAGCACGCTCCAAAATTTTTGTGTATTTCCATAGTCATCTAATAAAAGGTTTTGAAGGTGAGGAAATGGCGTATGGATTATACATATTTGATGCGTATGGAAACAGTGTTTTCGAAAGGTTCTACGGAAAATTTAATTTGAATCCAGAAGCTCTGCTCAGTTTCTCCAAAGAAATCGCAAAATTTGTACAAAACATAGATCCGAGCAGGAGAGTCGGCTGTTTTAACCTTGAAAAGTTCACTTTTATTTACTCTGCCTCCCAAGACATTACCTTGGTATTATGCTCTGACCAAAAGGAGGACGAAATGTATCTCATAAATAAACTTGTCAAAATACAAGAGGAAGCTCAAAAAATCTTAAAACGAAAAACAACAACCCAGACAGCAGAAGAAACAATGGTAACAGAAGAGTTTGTGGAAACAGAAGAGACAGTAGGGGCTGAAGGTGCTACGGAACCAGTAGAAACAATTGAAGCGGAAACTGTGGAAGAGGGAGCGGGTTCCAATGTTGAGGAAAGTCCTTTTAGCGATTTTGGGCAGGTTGTAGATGAGATTCTCTTTCCCTTCCTTAAAATAGCTATTCTCGGCTCAGGTGGAGTTGGAAAAAGCTCGGTGTTAAAACTGGTTGTAGGGGACGAGCCCGACGCCAACTACATTCCCACAGTGGGCGTAGACATAAAGGAGTTTGATTTTGAAGTGAAGAGCATGAAGCTTGTTTTTTGGGACTTCTCGGGCCAACCCCACTTCAGAAAGCTGTGGCAACCATTTCTTGAGGAAGCCGACTTGGTCATAGTGGTTAGCAATTCCACTGTTGAAAACTTGGTGGAAACTAAATCCATACTTCAACTAATAAAGGCGGAAAAGCCAGAGGCATGTGTCGTACTAATAGCCAACAAACAAGATTTACCTGAAGCGCTCCCTCCAGAAGCAATCGAAAAATACATGGGGATGCCCGCACATGGACTAGTGGCCATCGACCCAAACCAGAGAGAAAAGCTCTTGGAAATCCTCAAAGAGGCAATCCTGCAACTCATAGAAAAAAGGTCTCAAAAAACTTCGCTTGCAGAAATTAACACATAGAAACCGTCACACAATCCAATCAATAATCCTTACCCAAATGAGATATCCGATAACGAAAAATTTGGTTTCCCTCAATTTTTTAGGGAATCCTTCCTGTCTCCGCAGAAACTTCTTTCATAAAATTTTATGGAGTCCTACGTCCAAAGAAAACGGGCAGAGCAAACGTGTCTCTCTACTTCTCCATTGGAAAATTTTTCATGGATGGTTTTCCTTCTTCTCGGGTTTCCTTTTCTAAGCTCACCCTACATTCTGCGCCGGTTTTCAGAATAGGTTGCGGGGCACACGAGTTGCCTTGTGTTTTTGGGACTAATTTATTAGTGGTATGCTTGTAGACAACTTCCAGTTACCAAAGTAGAACCCCTACTGGGACTTTAGAGGATTTAGCAAAATTTTGGATAAAAAAGTATATTTGTTTAAAGCGTGATTTTTAGTTAAAGAACTTTTGAGTTGCATATGTGAGGGTTTGCTTGATGGAAGAGTTAGTCTCTTTTTTGTCGGATCAGCGGGTGTGGCTGCTCATTGAGCGATTATTGGCTGAGCCGGATTTGGAGTTTTTGCCCCAATTTTCACATTCAGCTACTCTGGGATTCAGATATCCTGAAGCAGAAAAAATTCTGGCTATGAATAGTTTGGAAGCCTTTGAAATGCTGAATCGCCTCAGCTCTCTGAACGTTCTCTTCAAAAATGTGAAGGACATAATGCTTATCTGCCCCGAATGCAAGAGTTACGATATTCATTTAAGGTTTACCTGCCCAAAGTGCGGGAGCGGGAATACTAACCGCAAGACTGTAGTGGAACATTTTGAGTGTGGACTCATTGATCTTAAGGAAAAGTTTGGAAAAGATACCATGCTTTTTTGCTCGAAGTGTAAGAAGAGGTTGCGATCTGAAGGTGAAGACTATAGCGTTAAGGTAACCAACATGTGTATCTCATGTGGGTCACTTTTTTCTCAGCCTGTGATGCGGATGAACTGCTTCAATTGTGGCTCCGAATTTAAAGTGGACGAAGCTCAGAGACAGGAAATCTACTCCTTCAGGTTCAATAGGGGGATTCGCCCCAGCATAATAAATCTATTGGCCTATAGACCAATGCTGACCGAGGTTAAACCCTCCCGGAAGAGGAAGGTAGAGTTAGACCCTTTGAACGTGCACTTGATAAACGTTCTACAAAAGGATGGGCGGGCGTCATTTCGTGAGATAAGCAGGAAATTGAAGGTCAGCGACGCAACTATTAGGGACCGCGTTAATAAGCTTTTGAAAAGTGGAGTAATTGAGGAAATCACAGCCATTGTGAACCCGCAAAAAGTAGGCAAGGAAGAAATATCCTTCATTATCCTCGAGGTTGAACCCTCAGAGCTAACAAAAGTTTTATCCAAACTTAAAGAAATGCCTGAGGTTAAATTCCTCTGCGAAACTGCGGGGAAAGAAAACGCTCTACTCATGGTCTTCTCGGAAGACAGAGAAACACTAAAAGAATTTATTAACCAAAAAATCACCACACTGCCTGCAACAAAAGTAACACAGGTTCTAAGTGTCACAAACTTCGAAAAAAAGGACCTAAAGGTAACAATTTAAACCAATCCCTTCATGTTCCGATCCCACAATTTTTCCAACATATCTATTTTTGGATTGCGAAAATTTACAAATTAACACTGTAAAACGAACCACGACGAGATGTGGGTAAAGGCAAAAACTGAAAACTGCAACCGACACTTCTTTAAAAAGATTTATAAGTCTCAAACACTTCCTTGCGATACATTTTTCCATTGTGAATGTGGTCTCAATGCGTGGTTTTAATTTTGAATTGTTATTAGTTGCGTGGCTTAGACCTTCTGTTTTTTTGGTAAAAAGAGATCAGGTTTTCCTCTGGATTCAATTTTTTTGGAGCTCTTCTCATTTTTGTGGGCTCTGAGCATAATAATTTGAAGTTAGTCGCTTCACAGGTGAATCGGGTACCCCACAAATAAGCTTATGTGATTTTGATAAAAAGAGAGAATGAACTAATGAGAACCCGTTTTTCTAATCAGTGGTGGGGAAAAGATGGTTAAAATGAACGCGCTAGTTGCTGGCAAAGGTGAGGAAGTCCCTAGGGCTGAGTCCTCAGATACATTTGAGGAAAAGTTAATTGGATGGATGGCTAAAATCAGGGACGAAGTGGTTCGAGGGATAACAGCAAGGTTTCCCATTAAGGGTCTGGAAATGGTTGCTGGCCAAGCATTTGACAGTGCTTTAGAGAAACATTTTGACTCTCTTCTGAGTATTTGGGGTTCAAGGCCCAAAAGTTCGCCATCAAAGAACAGTGATTCAAGGGAGTCTTCCGAGACTAGTAAAGGGTCTCCAGATTTTGGCTCCCGTAGGGGGTTTTCCCCTCAATCTAAGGCTAAGACGAATGAGATTTTGGAGCGCTCTGGGGGAGGCTTAACCTCTCCACTAAACACGCATAGCCAAATTGGTACAGAGGGAGAAGAGAAAGTAGAAAGTTTAGTTAGAGGTTACCAGAAAAGAATAGATGAATTATTGTTGGGAATAAAAGCTAGGGATAGTAAAATTTTGGAGCTGAAGAAGGAAATAGAAAAGCTCCAAAAATCAATAGAACTCTTAGAGGCGCAGTCTTCCTCCCCCTTCATTTATTCCATGTCTCCCGACTCTGAAGAAGTGATACACATACAGAACCAAATGAGGAGCTTGATGGAATTTATGAGAAGAATCACCCCCATCCTTAATAAGGATCCCAAATACAGGATAATGTTCCTCTTGAAGAGGATTGGAAAATCACCTGTAAGTAAACTTGGTGAGGAACTAGGCATGCCTCCCCAAAAACTTGGCCCACTTCTAAAAGAACTCGAAACCATGAAGATAGTAAGAAGAGAGGGGGACACCGTCTTCCTCATGGATGTTCATTGAACAATAACCAGTTTAAGGAGCAGAAACATGATGTTTCTAACAGGTCACCGCTAAAAAAGGCGGCAGGGGGTTAAGGAAAGTGATATATGGACTATTCATATTTGACAGGGCTGGAAAAAACCTTTTCCAAAGATTTTATGGAAAAATCAACTTGAACCAGGAACTCTTAACCCACTTCGTAAAAGAGTTCATAGTGTTCATACAAAATTTTGACCAAAGCGATAGAGCGGAATGCCTGAACCTCGAAAATATGAAACTAATCTACTCCATAATTAAAGACACCATTTCCGCAATTGCCACAGACCAAAAAGAAGACGAAATATACATCACAGACAAACTCATAAAAATACATGAACAATTCACCAAAACTTATGAAAACCTCCCAAAAGAGGAAGTAAAAGAACATGACCTAAAGAAAGACACGCCGAAAATCGAAGAAAACACACTCAAAAATTTTGAGAAAACAGTCGACGAAATTTTGTTTCCCTTCCTCAAAATAGCCATTCTCGGTTCAAGCGGAGTTGGAAAAACCTCAGTAATGAAACTAATTATCGGCGAAAAGCCAGACTCCACGTACATCCCCACAGTGGGCGTAGACATCAAAGAATTCGACCTAGACATCAAAAATATGAAGCTCATTTTTTGGGACTTCTCAGGTCAACCCCACTTCAGAAAACTTTGGCAACCATTCCTCGAGGGAACAGACATCGTCATACTGGTCACCGATTCCCAAACCGGAAACCTAGCGGAAACCAGAGCAATCCTACAACTGGTTAGAACAGAAAAGCCAGACGCAAACATCCTACTAATAGCAAACAAGCAAGACCTACCAGAAGCAAATCCTCCAGAAAAGATCGAAAAATACATGGGAATAAGAGCATATGGAATCGTAGCAATCGACCCAAAATACAGAGAAAAAATAGTAGGAACACTCAAAGAAATGATAGCGGCACGCGTAGAATCCAAACCACAATCGCCAAACATTACCACATAAATCCCCCAAAATTGTAAACTCCTCTATTTCAGGGAACAGGTGCAGTTGCACATTCTCTGAATAGCTGTATAAACTAATACGTCAATTTTCTACCCTTTTTTTGATCCCCCCAACAGATTATTAAATAGTTTTAAAATATTTTTGGGCAAGGTTCACCATGTTCAGGGCAAAAATTTGGTGGTATACAATTGAACAATTGATTTCTAATCTGGAGAGGTTTTTACTGGATGCTCCTCAATAATAATTTATTGGTTCCGTTTAATTTCTCGACAACGAGGACATACATTTCCGTTGGGGGAGTCTCGCCATAAATTACTGTTGTTCCCACGCGGTCCATAACGAAATAGTATGATGACAAGTGCCTCAAAGTGTCCATACATTGAATACCTCTCTTTGCTACTGCTATGCATATTCCATTCAGGCTGCCCAATTCAAGCACCAGTGAACCCAAATATCTCCGCAAAGCCTCTTCCCCATATATTCGCTCCAGAGAATCTACGCCAAGATACCATAGAAAGGTATCAACACCCAGCCGCTTAGTAACATCAGTCACCGCATTATGGAAATCCGTGAGGAACTCCTGTATGCCCTCTTTTGAAACACTAATCTCGTTCAATTCGCTTCTTACTTCTTCTGAATGCACAAAAAAATACACATATTTTCTAAACAGGGAGAGGGCCTCCTCATCCTTTCCCAACCCCATTAACAGCAATATGACGTACATAGATATTTGGGTTGTAGCAGTTTGTGGAGAAGTTATAAAAACAGGTAATCCCCGCTGAATAAAACTTAGCAAGATTGGAAATCCAAAATAGACGGGTTCTGTTACTATACCTTTTGCCACTTCAAGAAGGTTAAGCGTACCCTTAATCAACCCTCCACCCAAAATGTTGTCCAGCTCCTCAATACCTGTGGGAATAAGCCTCCTCTCTTTCCATGTTTCAGGTGTTCTAAGACCGAATCTAACCTGGGGAAACCTTACCGGCTCAAAAATGGTGAACCTACCGTTTCTGAGGGAAAAAAGATAGAATGGCTGCCTTATTGCCCCTCCGCGAAGCTTTTCTAAATAAAGTTTCCTCACCAACTTACCCTTAATAATCCCCCTCTCCAACTTCACCACTGCATCCGTCAAATAGTCGAGCCTCTGATTCTCGAGTTCAGAAACGAAAATCATGTTTGTATTTGTCTTGGCCCCAAGTTCCAATAGAATACTTTCAAGCGTAGTGTCTCTATCAGAAATGTTCAGGTTTGCCTTAAGAGCGTCCAAACTATCAATAATAACCGTTACCGGTCTCTGCTCCGACTGATGAATCCTCTCATTTATCATTCTTAGAAACTCAGGCTGCTCAGTATACTCAAGCACCCTACTACTGCGAAGATCTGAGGATAAGTAGGAACGATTGGCATCCAGAATGTTCCGCTCATTTATACAGTCCTCTATCCAGGGAAACTGTGCCAAAAGCCTATCAGGGGAAACCCGAGTAGAAAGATAGATAGCAGTTTTGTTTTCCAGAGAAATACCCTTAACCATCTCCAAAGCCAAAGTAGTTTTACCCGAACCCGGCGCACCCTTAACATGAATAGAGTGTCCACCCTGCTCCAAAAGACCCAAAAGCTCTACTGGAACATTCCTTTCAACACTAAGCATCTTTCCCACCCGCTTTAAAAACCAAAAACCTGCAACATAAGGCTGCGCTTCTTAGACAAAGAACAGAAACATGTTTTTGCAGCAAAACAAAAACAATCATTCCTAAGTTAAAAATACACACTCCTTTTTTAAAAACATTTTCAACTAAAAATACTTCCCCTTCCACCACCGGCACCGTTTCCTCAGCGTCTCCTGTTGCGAGGTAGTGCTGTTTTGTAACTTTTCCCACCTTCTACGCCTTAAATGAGTATTTTCCTCTGCCTTGAACGCCGAATTTAGGCTTAAACCAGGACATTCCCTACACACCACGAACCTGCCCACAACAAGTGACGCCAGGTTAACAGTGCCCCACCACCCACCAAAAAACACCCCAACACCATAAACTACAATTCTTAGAGAAACCACAAAGATGTGCTCCCATGACAAACGTCCATACTCTTCGCGTTTTAGACAGCCATCCCTACACAGAAGGCGTCTTACAAACCAAGGAAAAAATATGTTATATGTATTTAGCTGTTGTGATTGGGTAACGGATAACTGGCTCTAAACCTCGAAGGAAGGCTTTTCTGGCTAATGTTCCCCACCCCGGAAAAGAAGCCAAAATAGCCCTCCCTTCAGAAAAAGGAAGCATATAACACTAGGTCGGCTCCCAAGAGCTAAACACCATACACTAAAGCGCTTTAGACAAAGGATGAAAACCTAAAGTTTTTTCATGGTAAACGTCCATACGCTTCGCGTTTTAGATAAAGAATGAAAACCTTAGAGTTTTTCATAGCAACGTACATACAATGTGTTTATGATAATACTCCCTCAACCACACACTGAATAATATGATGAAAACTTGATGTAGTTGTTGCCTACATGCCAAAAAACCCGCTTACCCCCCTGTTTCAACGAATTTCCTAGCAACCTAAAAACGTTAAATTAATTTCAACACACCGAATAAGTTGAAAAACCATACGCCATCAATAAAAAACTCTTCACCGAAGACACATTCTCACAACAACTAAACATGAAGCCCCCTTATATTTAGAGAATCAACAAACCAAAAAAAGGGAAGGAAGTTACCGCCTTCTAAGATACAATGCCACACCAACAGCAACCAAAACTATTACTGCAAAACCCACACCCGCCATAATCCTCAAATTGGTCTGCTGCTGTTGCTGCAACGTGTTAAACAGAGTAAACATAGTCAACATCATGATAAGTTCATGTATCGGATAAGAAACACTGTAACCCGTCATATTCCAAGAAAGATAAAGAACTCCTGTGTTGGTGTAGTCCTCCCTATAAACAACGTTCTTGACCTCTGGATTATACCACATAAGAGAATAGTAACCAGGGAGGAATACGTTGGTTTCATTTACCAGCCAACACTCAAAAGTCCCCCTAGCAGTCGTAACACTCGTTGCATTCACCACAAGCCCGGTAACGGCAACGTCATATGTGAGGGGTGCGTTCCAATCGAAAGTGATATTTAACCCTGAAGAAGAATTATACATGTATCCTACGAAGTAGACTCTTAAGCCCTTGCTCCAAGTTTTACCCTCACTGAGTGGGAAGTCAAACATCTTCCACGTGTCATTGAAGTAATAGGTACCATGCGTCACAAATTGGTACTTGGATGGACTGTTGTAATCATCCTCACGATGAGTGAAAATTGCTGTCACGTTTCCATCAGTCGAGTAATAGGTCCGAAGAATCATTATCGTGTTTAAAAGTGGGTTTTCTGTAGTGTAGTTGGTAGTATAGTTATAACAGTGGTATGGTGTTGACTCATTGAATCCTGCATTTATGTCTACGACGCCTGCAACCCTAAGCGTAGCATTACCTGTTGGAAGGGGAGCCGTTAAATTGTAGTTCCATGTGTCGCCTATTGCGGGTATGTCTGCGGGCATACCGCTTAGCGGTGCTGAAAGGGATGGTGTAGCAATTGCGGCGGCCAGCAAAAGCACTGCAGCCACAGCTGCAACA
>JAHQXB010000012.1 GCA_029856435.1 Candidatus Jordarchaeia archaeon | reverse complement strand
GCTAACCCTGCACACATACCATGTCAACAAACCACATACTTACAACAAGGTCTCTATTCAGAACTTGTTAAAAAATTGTTGTTTCAGGTGTTCTGATTGGCTTTTCCAACGGGTGTAAACGGGCGACTCTGGGAATTCCAAGGCAGAAATATGCTATAAAGGAAGGCTTTGCACCACACACCCCACCAACCCTTGAAGACATCGCAACCAAACCGCGAAAAAGACTTATTTTTAACAAGTTCTAGTATCCACAGTCAGGTGATGTAGATTCGCCTGATTCTACCCTTCATTTCGAGGCTCTGAATCAGAAGCCCTATAAAAGCTTCTTTTGAAGGAGAAATCGAACGAAACCACATCTCCTCCGCAGTCAAAATTTCATGAAAATAATTTACAAGTAAGAAAGATTGCAAAATTGTTTTAGTACGTTGAGAAAAAGGTGTGTATATGTTTAGTTACGATTTTTTTATAATACCATATTGTAAGTGGCTACCAATTTAAGAATTTTTGTTTAGTATCCTCTGAACCGAATCTTTTAATACTACTCTTGGTCACTAATTGTCTCTAATATAGATACTGCGTTCCAAATTTTTGTTCTGCTATGTAGTGGGCAATTTGGATCTTGGGATACCTCATCTAGTATGGATATGGCATTAGATGCTTTAACTGCTGGAGAATCTTTGTCAGTCTCTAACGCCCCCATTGCTTGTATTGCTGCTCTCCGAATATTACGTGGTGTAGCGGTATCCTCTGAGATTTGTTTTAAAATAAGCATTGCTTGCTCCATTTTTCCCGCGTTGCCGCTCATATATTTCCCTCTTTTTTGGTTTTTATTAGCCCTTGGAACTTACTTTCAAATATCTTTTAACATAGCGTCTTCAGAATAAGTAAATTTCTCGATTGGTAATATATACGCCCAATTCTTATATTTATCGTATCCTCCTGCGAATAAAATTCTTTTCTGAACTTCTAATTAAAAATACATTACAAATGAATCCGATATCCGCAGTCAAATCTCGTTGTAGTATGCAAAGAGGGTATTCCTATTTTTATTGCGGGAGGACAGAGTAGTGGGCAAATATACACCATTGTAATTCCCAAAAATTATGAGAAACAAGCTAATTCTCTAAATGGCTTCATAAAAGGGTGAGAACTCTAAAGACCTACCACCGCTAAGATATAGGGAGATCTTTAGTACCATCAGTAATACTCGCCGCAATGACAATCCTCCAGTATCTAGACCTCTTCTCAAAACAGAGGGCGGCTAATTCGGTCCAATTCAATATCTAATAGCTTTATGTGTTTTAACGTGTCCCAACTTAAAACCACCCCTCTACACCACATTCTTGACAGCATCCAGTGGTAGGACAGGGTTATATCTTCCTGTATTCTGGAGTGGCTTATGATTATCCGGATAATAATTCGTAGGACATAAATGGGCAGGACGAGAATAATCTTCCGGAGTATTGTTCCCCACTTTCCTCAATTATTATTTTATTTTTTGGATAAAGATTCCCCACTCTTCGACTCAAATAACTGCATAATTAATTTGGTGTCGCCTGCTGCATGTCACTTGTTTTTCGGCTTTTGTCACACCCCTGAGGCGCCCTTTTCAGCGTCTCTACCCTGCAGAATAACTCCTAATGGGCTTAAATATGGGGCGTTCAGGATGCGGCCCAAATATAACCCAAAAGGTGACACTCAGTTAACTGTGCCAATTAATTGTACCAGAGACTTTTTATGCTCCCTATATGTTTTAGAAATTGTCGTTAGATCAATTTTGAGAGGAATTCATTATGACTGAGAAAGAGCTTAGAGTTAGAAAAATTCGGGACGGTACAGTTATCGACCATATTTCCGCCGGTACTGCCTTGGGAGTTTTAAAAATACTTGGGTTAAGCGGAAAAGAAGGGTACACAATAAGTATATTGATTAATACTCCTAGCAACAAGTTGGGGAAGAAAGATGTGGTAAAGATTGAAGGTAGGGAACTAAATCCCAAGGAAGTGGACAAAATTGCATTAATTTCCCCAAAGGCAACAATAAACATCATCCGGAATTATGAGGTGGTGGAAAAACAACGAGTATCGTTACCGCCAATTATAACTGGATTTCCACGTTGTGTCAACCCCAACTGTATTATAAATAGTAGAGAGCCTGCTCCCCCCTCATTCAAGGTTATCTCCAAAGAACCAGTGAGAATAAGGTGTAGATATTGTAACATAATTATGGAATTCGAAGATATACTCGCAAATATTTAACTACCCTAAAAGGAGTATAAGGAAAGAATTTCATAACTACTATGTATTCCTCAATAATAATTCGGGTTAGTGAAGATAGGATAGTTAATTATCTAGACAATTTTAGATCTGGTTTCTATTGCTGCTTGCCTTCCCTATTTTCCTTTTAGGTTGCGAAAAGAGGCATTTAAATCATTTCTGGCAAACGGTACAATGGAAAAATTCTAGTTTAACATTGTCTAGTTATTAAAACATTTTAGTAGCCGTTCTGACCCAGCTTTAACCTTGCGTAGCTTTGGTTTTTCCTCCCTCGGTTATGGCTATGCATTACCCACAATTATTGTGGGTAATTTTTTCTCTCCATTTTTTACCATATACGTGTATTTTTTGTAAACGCAAACAGGAAAACATGCGTATTTCGCATAAAATTAGAGGAAAACAATTACCCATAGCACTTATGGGCAATGCATAGTGGTTATGGGGAGGTTTTCGCCCGGGGAACGGTTGAGGCAGGTATATCTCTCTTATCTTCGGTTTAATAAATAGCTAAAGTTTTTTGACTTTTTTGTTTCTTATGTGCGGGGGGTCGCAGCCCTGGTTTTTGAGTTGAGTTCTGCGGCGAGTCTCTCGAAACTCATCCCTCTTGTCTCCTTTACTAGGGTGGCGGCCAGCTTCTTTGGATCGTAGGAGTGGTTTGCGGCCCCTTCTTGAGGTCTCCCAGGGTTCTCCCAGCTTCTTTACGACAACTGTAGCCGCCTCGAGTTTCTCCTTTAGGGTGTGGCTTCTAGCCTTTTTCTCCACAGCGTCCAAGAAGGGTGTCTTGGTTCTAGTTGTGGACCATGGTCTCTTCCTCTCTGGCAGGTGCCTATTGCGCTTGGCTCTTTCTTCCTCGTTAATTAGGCGTTCCAAGACAATGTTCTAGACGTTGGCGCACACCTCCTCAGCTGTAGTTATTTCCGAAACTGGAACCACAAGAGGGGTGTCTCCCAGACTGTAGAGGGTGGTTCTTGATACGTCGAGGAGCTTTATGGCGTAGTGGTAGAGTACAGGCTTCCTACACATAACCGCTTTAATCACATCAAAAAGAACTATTACCTAAAAACCAAAAGAATTTTTGGGCATGTTCAATATGGGCATAAAAAATATTAATTACCTTATGTTATTAGGAAAAAGGAACAGCATTAACAAGTCTAAAGGTGAAGAGTTTGGAAATTGCTATTGTAGGGGACAAAGACACAGTATTGGGATTAAAACTATCTGGAGTTACAAAAGCATATGAAACAAACGATAAAGATGAAGCATACCAAAAGATACGAGAATTTTTCTTAGAACCCAATGTGGGGCTTATTATAACAACAGAGGTTTTGGCCGATCAGATCCGTCCTCTACTCAATAGACTAACAGCAACACGTCCAATTCCTATTGTAATAGAGATTCCAAGCCGGTTTGGCGAAAGAAAAGGCGAGGACCCTATACTAACACTAATTAAACGAGCTGTAGGAATAGAAATAAAAGTTTAAATAAGCCACTAAAACATTTCCACAAACGTGATAGGGCGTCCTAATAACTTTTTTATATCTTAGTTATGCTTAGTAAATAAATGGAGTTACTTAACTGTTTTATTTTCCTTATTGGGAAGGTTAACTGGGTCTATCTTTTGTTTGTTTTTAATTGAGAGTAAGAGTTAAAGATGAGAATATGGTGGTTTTAAAGAAAAACAGATACTATAAAAAGTTAAGCTATGCTTTCCACAGTTAGAGATGAGAATTCTCTGTCCATCTTTGCATTCACTTCGTTGAAACGCTTATCAAACTCGTTTTGGGGCACAATTTTGAGACGTGAAATGTCATTAAGTACATCCATTTGCTGGATTGAAGAGATAGGAATTCCTCTGTCCACTGCGTTTTTCATTTGGTTGTAAAATTTCAAAATTATTTTCAGCATCTTGTAAGCCTTTTCTGGGCTACAGTAGGTATCAACAGGGTGCAATGCCGATTGCATTAAATAATCTTCACGGATCAAACGAGCTGCCTCGAGAACTACTCGTTCGCTCTCTGGAAGAGCGTCTGGTCCGACCAGCTGAACTACTTCGCGAAGTTCATCTTCACGCTGAAGCAATGACAAGGCCTCATTTCTTAAATCTACAAAATCTTTACCGACGTTCTCTGAGAACCATTCCTTCAAGTTTTCAACGTATAAGCTATAACTATTTAGCCAGTTAATTGCTGGGAAGTGTCTCCTACTTGCTAAATCCTTGTCCAACCCCCAGAAGACCTTCACAACACGGAGTGTATTTGAAGTGACTGGCTCAGAGAAATCGCCTCCTGGTGGGCTAACCGCTCCTGTGATAGTTACTGAGCCTAATCTTGGATTGGTCTCTGTAGATCCTAGTGTTTCAACTCTTCCTGCTCTTTCATAGAACTCTGCGAGGCGAGAGGCCAAGTAGGCGGGGTAACCTTCCTCTCCGGGCATCTCTTCCAGTCTTCCACTAATCTCTCTTAATGCTTCAGCCCATCTTGAAGTTGAATCGGCCATCAGTGCGACGTCGTATCCTTGGTCTCTAAAGTATTCTGCTAAAGTAATGGCCGTATAAATGGATGCTTCTCGGGCGGCTACGGGCATATTTGAAGTGTTAGCGATTAGTATTGTACGTTTCATTAGTGGCTCACCGGTACGAGGATCCTCAAGCTTAGGAAAATCTTCTAATACCTCTGTCATCTCGTTGCCTCTTTCGCCGCAGCCGCAGTAAACAACTATTTGGCTGTCCGCCCATTTCGCTAGTTGGTGAAGCATTACTGTTTTTCCCGTACCGAACCCTCCTGGTATTGATGCAGTTCCGCCTTTTGCTGTAGGGAAGAATGTATCTATTATGCGTTGACCAGTTATAAGGGGAGTTGTTGATCCAAGTTTCCTTATATATGGGCGTCCTTGACGTACTGGCCAAGTGGTCATAAGAGTGACTTCTCGTTCTCCATGTGTAGTTTCGATACGCGCTATAGGTTCCGTTACAGTGTATTCACCTTCGGGAGCTATCTTAGTAATCTTACCATTAATACCTACTGGAACTAGGATTCTTGTGGTTACTGTGGTTGTTTCGGGCACGGTTCCCAATATTGTGCCTTGCGTTACTCTATCGTTTTTTTCAACAGCTGGGGTAAACTTCCATTTTTTGTTTCTGGGAAGAGCTTCCGCTACTACTCCCCTACGTATAAAATCGCCAGTCTGTTCTTTGAGAATGTGCAAAGGTCTTTGAATACCATCAAAAATCTGACCTATAAGACCCGGACCCAATTCTACTGATAGGGGGGCCCCAGTCGCTATGACCTTTTCGCCTGGCTTCAAGCCTGTGGTTTCTTCATATACCTGAATGGTCGCGTTTGATCCTTCAACTCTGTTCACTTCACCTATTAATTCTTCGTCTCCGACTCGGCATACTTCATACATTTGGATTCCACTTAGTCCTTCAGCCTCTACCACAGGGCCAGCAATTCTGATGATTCTTCCAGTTCTTTCTTTAACTGTCAATTCCGCATTCTCCTCTAATCGTTAAATCAGCTTAGTCCAGATTAATTACACATAGACTTGTATCTGCTTAAAAATATTTGCGGAAAATTTTATTTCGTTTTAAGAAATTGAGTAAGGTGCTTTTAATGGGAAGTATATTGGTGGGCGGAGCAGGATTTGAACCTGCGACCTTCTGGTCCCGAACCAGGAATCATACCAAACTTTCCACTATCCTATTTGAGAAAAGTACTAGACCATCCGCCCATATTTCATGAAAAATTCATTGTTTGGATTTAAATCTATTCTAGCAGATAAAATTTTTGTAGGGATTTAGATGATTTAGAACTGTTCATTTGAGCATCATTAAATCATCATTAAGCCTCATTGAGAAGGGGGTGGAAACAAATAAATCTCCGTCGCTAGATTTTTAACTTTCCTAACATCTACTACTTGTTAGTGTTGGGCAGGGCATATGGGAGCGTTATAAAATGTTCCCCTCGTCGCCAATTTAATGGTGATTTGCCATAGTGCTCTGAGTAGGTTATACCGCAAACCTACCATTTCAGGTTATGCTTCTTCTCGCCAACAGGCGCCCATACGCCAAATCTGGCTATCAAAGGCCCAATCTCCCACAATTTGAGCATTTTTGAGTTAAAAACATGTTGCGATGAGGATTCAACACTTACAAACCATCATGAACCACACGCAAACCCTCTACACGATAGCAATAACTTATACATAAATTACTAAAGGGGCGCTAGGTTGCTTTTGAAGATTGTATTTTCGATAATGGGACCTCGTCTTTAAGTGTGTGACTTCTCTTTTATGCATAATCGTTTGATCCTCTCAAAAAAAAGGAAGCTTTACAGGGCTTCCTTCCAAATTTAAAGCCCAAAAAAGGGGCAAGACCGGCTAACCCTGCACACATATCATGGCAACAAACTACATACATACGACAAGATCCCTTCGATAATAATCGAAATATTTATGTGTATTTGTTATATGAAACTTGAAATATGGATATTTATAAAAGCAGTTCGGAGAGATTAGCTAGAAGAGTGGCTGGTGAGATTTCCCTCTCGGATGATCCGGGGAAAACGATGCGTAAATGGCGTGAATTGTTTCATATACCCCAAATTATTTTAGCAGAATATCTCAATGTTTCGCCATCAGTTATTAGTGATTATGAGGGAAGCAGAAGGAAGTCTCCCGGAACTAAAACTATAAGACGCTTCGTAGAAGGATTACTTGCAATTGATGAAAAAAATGGCGGGCAAATAACCGCTGCTTTTGGCAGGTTAATGAGTGTTGAGATTCCTACAGATATTATTCTGGATATCAGAGAGTTTACCAGCCCTGTAAACACTAGGCAGTTCTGTTCTGCTATCCGGGCGGAATGTATTGTCGGGGAAGAATTTCTGGATAGAAATCTCTTGGGATACATGGTTATTGATAGTATTAGTGCATTTAGGGAGCTTTCTGGAGATGCTTTTCTGAAATTGTACGATTCGACTAGTGAAAGAGGCGTTATTTTCACGAACGCCAGTACAGGGCGCTCTCCATTAATTACTATAAAGATTAATACACGGAAACCGGGCCTTATTGTCTTACATGGACTTACGGAACCGGATCCCCTTGCAGTTGAACTAGCAAAAAAGGAAGGCATTCCCTTAGCGATTTGTAAAATAGAATCTGTCGAAGATATAATTAAGGAACTTAGACAAGTTATTCCATGAATCCATTACCCAATTTACCTCTTAATGTGTTTTATTTTTATTAGTTGTATGGCGCTTTTTTGTGAATACATCTACTTTAAAGGATTAAGTCTTATAATTGTCCAAGGAAAAAGCATTAACCTGTAATTTAGACAATTTCTACGCTGTTTGTGGTGATTTTGTGAGTAATGATGTTAAAATAGGCGAAAATTTGGTTATGAGACCCATACGCAATGTAGGCATTTTAGGCTGGGGCGCGTATATTCCCCGCTTTAGACTTAAGATTCAAGATCTAGGCAATATCTGGGGAGAAAGTAAGGAAAGAATTGAATTTAACTTGGGTATTTCAGAAAAATCCGTGGCGGGTCCCGATGAAGATACCACCACCATAGCTGTAGAGGCAGTTAAGAATGCTCTTTCTCGTGCACAAATAAGCCCGAGGGATTTGAGGGCGATTTTTGTTGGCACAGAGTCACCGACCTACGCGGTAAAACCTACGGGAACCATTATTGCCGAAGCGATAGGCGCCTCTCCAAACATCTTAGCCTCAGACTTTGAGTTTGCATGCAAGGCAGGTACTGAAGCTTTGCAATGTTGCATAGGACTAGTTTCCTCGGGAATGATTAAATATGGAGTCGCGGTAGGCGCAGATGTAGCTCAAAGTAAACCGGGCGATGAATTAGAATACTCCGCGGCAGCGGGGGGTGCAGCTTTAATCATTGGGGCGAAAGATAGCGCCAAACTAGTTGCAACCATCGAAGCTTCTTACTCTTATTGTACGGATACTCCTGATTTTTGGAGACGCCCCACAGAAATATATCCCAAGCATGGAGAAGCATTTACGGGGGAACCCGGATATTTTAATCATACAATACAAAGTGCGCGTACCTTAATGAAAGAATTAGACTTGAAAGCCTCGGATATTACCTACGTAGTTTTCCACCAACCAAACGGTAAATTTCCTTTGAGAGCCGCGAATAGCTTGGGATTTACAAGAAAGCAGATTGAGGCTGGATTACTAGTAGGAGTTATCGGGAATACCTATTCTGCCTCAGCAATGCTGGGGCTGACTGCTGTTCTGGAAGCGGCTAAACCTAATGATACTATCCTTATGGTTTCCTATGGTAGCGGGGCGGGGTCAGATGCATTTTATCTTAGGGTTGAGGAATGCATAGAGGAAAAAAAGGAGCTCGCCCCCAAAGTCGGCGAATACATTACACGTAAAAAGTACATTGATTATATAACCTATCTCAAGTGGCGAAAACTTATAAAAGGAATATAAAATATTTAAACCCATTTTTCGCGGGTTTGGGAACCCTTTAATGGGATTGCATAGTCCCATCATCACACTTCCAGCTTTTGAGAGAATAATATACTAGGCCTATAAAAAAGCAACTCCAAACCATTTTTGAGAAAAGCACAATCGCCCAAATAGCTCCGCAGAATCTGCGAAATATCGGTTTAAAATAACTTTTTAAACTAACTCTTTTAACTGAACTTGTTAAAAAATAATTTAAATGTGGGGAAGTAAAGTAGTACAAGTGATGTACATGCACCCTTTAATGAAGAACGGAGGATGAGAGATGTGATGAGAGCTAAAGCAGAGAACGCCTCGGTCACCCTGGTATTCAGAGAACCAGTCTCGTGGGAGGCAGTCTCTGCCCTAACATACACCCCAAGGAATAGTTGTTACTCCCTGGGGAATAAAAACATTTTGGTGTTCTTCACAGGTGATGCAGATTTATTCGGCTCCATCTCCCTAATAA
>JAHQXB010000113.1 GCA_029856435.1 Candidatus Jordarchaeia archaeon | reverse complement strand
GCCGGAAATCCGCTTCTAGGGGTGCGGTGAGAATTGCTTCTAATTTTTGGTTAAATTTAAATGCTTCAAACACGACTTCTGACATTGGGGTCACCACTGTTGGGATGGATTCGAGCCCAATTATTCTTTTCGAACCATCCCAACAACCCACATACTTAAGGCGCCTTCTCAAAAAGTTGGCACTGTTAACCTAGCGTCACTTATTGTGGGCAGGTTCGTGGTGTGTAGGGAATGTCCTGGTTTAAGCCTAAATTCGGCGTTTAAGGCAGAGGAAAATACTCATTTAAGGCGTAGAAGGTGGGGAAAAGTTACAAAACAGCACTACCTCTCAACAGGAGACGCTGAGGAAACGGTGCCAAAAAGTTCAAAGACACAGAATCATTAAACTTCACCCAAAAAAGAGCCCACATAAACTCCTTTTCCAATCTAGAACCTCAAAATGAGAATCAGAGCCAAAGATTTTTAAATCACCAATTCTCTTACCCCTCACTTATAGATGTTGAAGGGAGACAGTTATCCCCCGTTAACTTGATTCGTCCCTCTCGGTAAACAAAAAATATAAATTCCACAGCCAATTGATGGGAGGGAGTTGAGGAACGGTATGTCCACTGTAGAGGAAATATTAAAGTCCGGAAGCAAGCCGAAGGAGAAGGTAAATCTTCTGGCGAAAGAGGTTAAGGAAAATAGAATCTCCGTTAGGGAGTTGATTGAATATTTTGGATTGTGCTCCATCTCTGAAAAAGGGAGCTGTATGGAGGCAATGGAAGTTGTTTCACGCGAAAATCCAGAAATTCTCCTGCCCCACATTGATTTTATTATTGAACAAATTAGCAGTAAGGCTCCCAGAGTGAAGTGGGAAACCGCTAGGGTGGTTGCAAATATTTCTCAAAAGTATCCCAAGGAGGCTGCCAAGGCAGTTCCCAAACTTTTAGTGAATACAAACGATAAGGGAACAGTTGTTAGATGGAGCGCAGCTTTTGCGCTAACACAAATTGCAAAGAGCAACCCTGAACTACGCAAAGAACTTCTGCCCAAGTTTAAGGAAATTGCAGAAAAAGAGGAGAACAACGGCGTCAAAAACATATATAGCAAAGCCATAAAAAAATTTGAGAAATAGACTCAGTTTAGTGGATCCACCGAAGTTGTTAAACAAACAAACAGCCACAAAACTCAAAAAAGGAGCACAACGCGCATATTTTGCAAGTTATCACGGTTGATCGCCCAAACCTCCCATTTTTCCCTCTTAAAACCTCTTTTTGTTCCAAGTTTACTTGTGAATCAGCCTAAAAACACTATTACAGTTGGGCCTCATAACGCATTATATGCATCTACAGGGTTAGTTCCTCGGGTTAAGGTGCATAATGTTTCAGCAAGAAAGCCAACAATAGCTAACGGGGAATTTTAATTAGAGTGGAGGATGAAATTAGGACGAGTCCTTTTTGGGAGCAAATTGTACAATGCTCATGTTTTGAGAAGGAAATTTTTGAAAAATTTTAATTACGTCTTTGGAATAGTTTGGAAATAAATGGAGAATGTTTTTGCTTACGTGGAATCAGGTATGGAGTGTATTTGTTTGTGTTATGTGGGTTGAAGAATTTGGTGCTGTATGTCGGCTTAGTGGTGGTGTTATGGTTTGGAAGGTTAGAGCTCCTTTGCGGGTAGATTTGAGTGGTGGTTGGACTGATGCCGCTCCCTTCATTGAGGAGCATGTGGGCGCTCTTGTGAATTTTGCTATTGACAAGTTTCAGATTTATGATGGGAAGGAGATTAGTTGCAGCTGGCTGGGTATGGGCCTTGGAACCAGTGGTGGCTACAATGTGGTGAAGGCGGTGGTGGAGGATGGTTTGTATGAGCGGGAAAAAATTCTTTTGAGGGCTTATCAAAGAGAGTTGCAGGAAAATGTTTGTGGAATGCAGGATATGGCGGCTAGCACCTATGGCGGGTTAAACTATTGGGAATTCTATAGGGACAGTTTTTATAGGGTTCCTCTTCCCCTAACTGAGGAGTTGAGGAGAGGGCTTCAAGACCTAGCGGTGCTCGTTAACACTGGAAAGTCTCGCAGTCCAAGACACTTTTTCGTTTATGCTAGTTATCCCTACGTGGAGCCCATATTGGTCAAGCTGAGCGAAATAGCCACTAGGATGAGGGATGAACTTCTCTCGGAGAACATGAGTCGGGTGAGACAGCTGGTTAGGGACACATTTTACTGGCAGAGCAGAATACCCACGGTGACCACTCCTGAGATTGAGAAGCTGGTTGGAATGGCTGATGCGGGAAAAGTTTGTGGAGCGGGAGGTGGAGGCTGCGTACTACTCCTTTTTGAGAATGAAAAAAGGTTACAGGAGTTTAAGGAAAAGTGTAAAGAGACCATAACCTACAAAATATGGGAAAAAGGAGTGGAAACCAACTACAAAGAAATCAAGTGACATCCCCAAAAACCAAAATTGGAGGAATTGTGAGAAAGCGGAAACTTCAAAGCATTAAATATTTGATAATATGCATATATATGTGATTGGAATAAAAAGCGTTTTTGTGGTGGAGATTTTTATGGAGAAGGGTAGGAAGATGCCTGAGGAAGAGCTTAGAAGAGAGATACGGAAATTTTTGGATGAGAGGAAGGAGCTGGTTCTCTGCACTTGTAGCAATAATGTTCCTCGTGCTACTCCGCTGGATTTTTATACGGAGAAGGAGGGTTTCAACATTTATGTGGGGCTCTCGCCGGGAAGAAAGGTGAAGAATATTGAGGAGAACCCCATTGTTAGTATTGGAATTTATACTCCCATGGATACTGGTAAAATTCAGGGGATGCAGATTACTGCTAGTGGCAGGGATAGACTGATCTTTTTGAGGGAGGGAGACCAGGGATTCGAGGAGGCCCAAAAAATAGTTCAGGGGAGGAGAAAATTGATACTAAAAATTGTTCCCGAAAAAATTGAACTCCTAGACTATGATTTTGAAAAAAGGGGATACTCGAGAATGCAGGTCTTGGAACTCAAAAATTGTTAGTAGTGGGAGGATAGTGAAACCGGAGTTTTAATTTGTGAGAATTTACTGTTCTGGTCTGTATAGAAGTTTTTGGTGAGGTTTGTAAGATGGGATTTATTTCTGAGGCGGATAAGAAGCGTCTGAGTGGATTGTTTGAGAGACAATTTAAGGATGAGGTTAGACTGGTTTTTTTCAGCCAGGAGAACGAGTGCCCCATATGCTCCACTGTTAGAGAACTCTTGGAGGAGGTTCAAGGATTATCAAGTAAGATAAGGCTGGAAGTATACGAGTATATGGAGGACAGCGATAAGGCTAAAGAATACGGAATAAAGAGGATTCCGGCAATCGCGGTTATGGGCAAGAGGGATTACGGTATACGCATTTATGGTTTACCCTACGGCTACGAGTTTAGGCCCTTCACCGAGATGCTCATAGATGTTTCTAGGGGAACCACCGACCTCTCAGAAAAAAGTAAAAAGGTGCTGCAATCCATAAAAATGGACACACATATCCAAGTTTTTATTCTACTTACCTGTCCTTACTGTCCAACGGTAACCAGGTCTGCCTTCAAGTTCGCGGTGGAAAACGAACACATAAAGGTGGACATGGTGGACATCCAAATATTTCCCAATCTAGCCCAAAAATACAATGTTGAGGGCACACCCAAAGTAGTCATAAACGAAAAAACAGAACTTATCGGAGCCATCTCCGAGGACCTCTTCTTGCAACAATTAGCGGTGATTCAAAGAACCCCAACCTACTACATGTAATAAGGTTCGGCGACCCAGGGTAACAAACCGAAAAAAGTACGCCAACACAAGTAGACACTCTCGATTCTCATTTTTTTTCAGCCTTCCCATTCTTATTCATCATTTTTTGACAGAAAAAGAGGGGGTTCCGAACAACAAGCCGTTTCTCCTAATTTTAGGAAATCCCCAAAAAAGGGGGAGAAGACAGATTTACGGTCAAATGCTGGGTTCAGCGGTCATAAGAGTGTCCTGAAGGAATATGGGTTAATCGTGACTTATGCGGTTCTTTTTTGCGTAAAGTGGAAAAAAATAGAAGTGGAGCATTGATGTAACTATGATTTGATTTTTACTTCTTCTTGGTTTCGACTTTTTTCATAGGCTCCCCACAGCATATTATGTCGCATGCGGAACATCCACAGGGATCCTCAACAACCACAATAATTCCGCAGTCTTCGCATTTGTATTTCTCGCCCTTCTTAGTCATTTTCCTTACCTCCTACCCAATTTCAACGAGTAAACTAACGCCTCGCAAAATATAAATATATCCCGCTCCACTATTTTGCAATTTTACATTGACGCTCTTTCACAACTGCTATATTATTTTTAGTTGTGCGTCGAAAACTTTTGGATCGCCACTAAACTTTTAGGACATGCTTGCTTTGTCTAGTTTAAGTGGGAGACTAGCCGTAAAACTTGCGTTTAATGCTGGTTTGAGGGTTAATGCTTTATGGTTTTTATTAGTTCTTTTTCTGTTAGTATGAAGTCTACGGGAATGTCATGTTCTCCTACGAGGTGTGAGAAGTCGTCGAAAACTTGTGTGGAGTGGACGAGGGTTCCGGAGAGGAGTTTTGGGTTTCTCTCCTTTAGATAGGCTAGTTCTTTATCTCCGTATCCTGAGCCCTTGCCTATGCGGTTTCCCATTCTGTCCACCGCCACGCTTCCCACCACCGCAATGTCCACCTTTAATGTTAAGGGTTCGCCGCCTCCAATAAGGTCCTTGATGGCTACCCTCACCCCTTTTCCCGGCTTCATCATTTTGAAACTCTTCATATGGGGAGTGGAATAGGCCAGTATCTTGCCGTCGTTTAGAACCATTCGCCTAAAAGACATGAGGACTGCGTCGGGTGGGGAGAAAACGCATCGGGCCAACCGGTACTCGGGAAGTTTCCTTACTTGTCTGCTGGCTTCTGCGGCTCCCACAAAGTTGGGTATTCTACCATGTGGAGGTAGGGGGAAGGCGGCAATTTTCTCTCTAACCATCATGTTCCACACATACTCTCGAATCTCCTCTTTACTAGTCCACATATGTTGCCTCCAAAAACTTGGCAATTTCCAGCATAATGAATGATTAGTTTGCGCTGTTGGGTTTGGGTAATAAGTGCATTGACACTTTAAAAAGGTCACCCATAGTTTATGCTTACGATTCCCCCACAGTCAAGGTTTTTAAGCTACCCACCGGGACTCCGATAATTTGCTAAAGGTGTTACTGGAGACTCTGTGAGTTATTAAGTATGTTTTTACCATTTTTCCAATAGTTTTTCATTTTTTACCTTTGAGCGGAAGTAGTTTTTCCCTATTTTTAGCAACACTTGGGAACGGAAACCAGCCTAATTTAACATTATCAAACCAGTTTAAGAGATAAAAAAGGCGGTATAACCTTTGCTGATTGGGGCATGTTTAAACTCCCCTCTGCAACTTTAGGATCCGTGTCTAGTAGCCAGCTGTAGAATCTGGAAAGGATTCTCCGGACACCTTCCTCTGACAATTCCCTCTTCTCCTACATTTCCATCCTATGAATATAGTATTTATCGGCTCCTCAGTGTGAACTCCCTACTGCTGACAGGCTTTTGGCAACCTCTTGTCATCCGTCGCTGATGAAGATACCACCCTATTTTATTTAGACAGGACACTAAGAATAGGGCATCATTCGCTTCTATATAGTGCTTCACAACTTTTCAATAAGCCATAAGTGCCTCCTCCGTTATAAGTCTGAACTCTATTGGAGAATCTAAGAAGTTACTCAAATGCCTTGTTTTTGTTTAACCCATAAATCCTCCAAGGCACATAATGGATTTAGAATGGGGTTAGAAGCGGGGGTTAAAACTGATTCTATTTAGAAAGTTTGTTAACTTGAGAGACTTCCAACTGTTACTTGTTTAGGGAAAACAAAAGTTACTATTCTCAAAAACAATTAATATATGTATGTGTTGTGCAGCTGATTTCTGCCTGTATGCCTGGCACAGAATGGAGGGCTAAAATTTGGAAAAAGCCTAAGAGGGCGGGCCGCCTGTGGGAGCATTCTCCCACTGAGGGCCAGAGGGAGGTTGTCTGCTTCGACTGTTCTCGGGGCGAAGCGGTCTCCCCATAAAGCTTGAGAGGGGAAGATCCTATAGAGTTTCTCATTAATTTTTTCCTAAACCTCTCCTTGACCGGGGCTATTTAAGGCTTCTTTCACCAAAAGAGGCGGAAAAAACCATACTTTCTGGAAGCGAAAAGGAAAAAATTAAATGGAAAATCTATAGTTACGGTAGTTGATGCTGGGTCAGAACGGGTGTCACTTCAAATTTTTGGTTGCGTTGATGGGGGGTTTATTTCTGGTGGTGTTTCTGGTTTTTTCAGGTTTGGGTTTTGTAGGTGATTTTTGCTGTGACTTCTTTGGTTTGGTTTTCTAGGATGAGGCAGCTTATGAGGTGTAGGGTGTTTAGTAGGTCTATTTCTTCTCTGTTGTGGAGTTGGTTTAGTGATTCTTCTAGGTCTGTTATGTTTTTTTCTTCGTTAAACATTGAGAAGAATAGTTTGGATACTTTGTCTATGTCTAAATTGTTTTTTCCATTGTTGCTTGTTTTTGCGTTTTCTGCATATTTTTCTACTACTTTTGAGAAGTCGATTTCTACGGTTTTTGGGGTTTCCCGAACCGGGATTTCTGCGAATAGTTGGTAGCCGTTTAGTAGGCAGAGTGGAGTGCCGTTTTTTCCCATTACTAGGATTCCGATTTCGAATGGTGAGAGGGGGAAGGTGTATGCTGTGGAGATTTCGTGCTTTTTTAAGAAGTCTAGTTTTTTCAAGTCTCTGATTTCTCTTTCTGATAATTGGCAGGCTCTGGTTATGGTGTCGATGGTTAAAGTGACACTCTCTATGTTCAATGTTTCAGTTATTGCGCGGCAAATCTGGAAGCAGGTGGATGAGGCGTCAAACTCCAGTTGGCTTGTGGTGTGGCATGGCGATAATGGGCACTCCTCCTCTTCCTCTCCATCGCAGTTGGCGATTTTGTGGAATAAACTATAGGCGTTTGAAATGAGGAACCTGTCTCCTTTTTTCTCGGCGTGCTTCTTGTAGAACTGGTATACTTCAAATACATCGATTAAGAGGGAATCATAGTCAAGGAAGTGGGGAACATTCAAAACGTTTTTGCCATACACAATCTCGATTTTGCCCTCTCCCCTATCCAAGTTAATAACTAGATCCGCCTGCAAAGGTTTTCCATCCAGAAAGATCTCGAGTGGAACTCTCTTCCTTATCTTTAACTCTAATAGGTCATTAACGCTTCTAAACCCGTTACCCCTATTGGGATCCTCACAAAACCTTTCAGAGTAGTAGTCGGTGCACTCCAAAACTTCATCGCCTTTTTTCCCCACACCCATCTTTTTTTTGCCCAAAAAAATGAGCTTATCCCCCACCTTCCTAACATACTGCTTCAATTGAAGCAACAAAACAATACGAGATAACCTCTCTACATCCAGACCCGACTCCCTCAATAAATCCTCCCAGCTAAGTTCTCCCTTCGACCTCAGCAAAAGATAAACTGTAATAATGTCCCTGTCCATTTAACCCAGCCACCTCACAACAATAAAGGAAACAAGGAAGCGCCTCAAATAAAAGGCAGAATTTTTCCACGGGATTCTCAAATTCAACAAAAAAGTAGTTCTGCTCATTGTTTCCACGAGAATCCCTAAACATTCACAGCCACCATGTTTAAAGAAACCAGCCAACACTTAAAAAAATTTTGACATCAAAACCAGAATCGATATAAACTATCAATAAATACACAGTTTCAAAAAAACTTTCTTCTTCCTAAAAAGTTGATTCAACCACCACACCCTGAAGCCCCCGGCGAAAAATGGTAGAGGACACGCCAAGGAAAAAGAAAAGATTCCAAAAAATCGGGGTTTTTCTCACAGGATGGGTTGTTAGAACTATTTTGCTTTCTTGGGAATTACAAGCTTTTCAAGTTCTCTTGGAAACTTGGAGAGTAGTTCATAGCCCTTCTTTTTCACAAGCACGGTGTCAGAGTGCCTCACTCCGCCGTAGCCATGGATGTAGACTCCGGGCTCTATGCTTATAATCATGTTTTCTTTGAGGGGTTTATCGTAGCCCTCAGCTATCCACGGTGCTTCGTGGGTGCCTATTCCTATACCATGTCCAGTTCTGTGGAGGAGATGTTCTTGATAGCCTTTATTTACTAAGTAGTTCTTGGCTGCAAGGTCAATTTCTGAGCACAGTGCGCCTTCCCTGACCATTTCTAGGGCTCTGGAGCGAGCCTCCATTACCTCTTCAAAGATTTTCTTGGCTTTTTCTTCGACACTTGTCGCAAAAAATGTTCTCTCACACTCACCGGAATAACCGTCCGCCTGCACCGTAGCCAGGGCAACATTGGGGACACCCGCCTTTATCACATCAAAGGGTCCAGGAGCTCTGTGAGGCATTGAAGATATGGGCGCAGGCCACACTGCCGCAGTACTCCCAGTCACCATCAAATTGGCGTTGGGAATTTTGCCTAGAACCTTCATGTAAACCTCGGTGCTCACATTAGCTATAGCCATAAGCGCAATTATTCCCTCTCCAGAGTTCCCTATTAAAACCTCCACAGCCCTGTCAGCCACTTCAGAGGCGAATCTAATCTTTTCGATTTCCTTCTCTGATTTAGTCAGCCTCAAATCCTCCACAAGATCCTTAGCCACAACCTCCGGCAAATACCTCAAATAGTTTAGGGGCAGACTGGTTTCCACGCCAAGACTGGAGTAGTCTTTCAGTATCTCCCTTAATGCTTTAAACCAGCTTTCACTCTCTTTTGCTGGAAACTCCCAGTAGGAACGCACTTCCCCCACCACAGCCACCTCACGGGCGTGTCTCTCCTCAAGCTTGGGAACCAGCAAAATTGGCGTGCCACTCTTTGGCACAACCATAAAAAAGGGTCGCTCATAGGGGCGATAGGCAAGTCCCGTCAGGTAATAGAAATTCTCCACGTTACTCACAAGGTAAGCGTCCAAATTTTCCTGTTCCAGCTTCTCCTGAAGATTCTTAACCCTACAAGCCAGTTCATCCTTCGATATATCCAAAAATATCATTCTTATACTCAACTCCCAAAAACGAGTTACACTCTACACACGGAAATATAAAAATTGTTATTAAAAGAGCACGCCCAAAAAATTCTTCGAATAATATTCTTTTTATGCCATTGCTAACAGTTCTAAAATACCGGTTTAAATAGAATTATGCTGAACTACAGCAAGATGCCTATGGAGCGATTATACACCCTCAAAGAGGCAAAACAACCACTGGGCACCACGACGCAAACCATCCAGAAATGGGACAAGCAAAG
>JAHQXB010000088.1 GCA_029856435.1 Candidatus Jordarchaeia archaeon | reverse complement strand
GTAGATTGGCCTGGCGCATTCTGATGGCAAAAGTGGACCCGTGTGGCCTATTTGGATGGTGACGGGTATGTCAAGCTCAACACATTTTGCATATATGGGATAGTAATATTTGTGGTTGGGAGGAAGACCCACGATTTCATCGCCGTAAGCGTAGGGTTCAAGTTTGATGGCTTTAAAATGTAGGTCGTTTACTATTCTTTCCACTTCTCTCACAGCCTTCATACCGTCACGTGGATCTACTGTTCCACAGCCGATGAATCTGTCTGGAAACTTATCGCAGACTTTCGCTATGTAATCGTTATCTACTCTCATTTCTTTGTATACGAATGCGGATAGTATTACCTTCTCTACTCCGGCTTCATCCATTTCCTGAATCATTTCTTCGGGTGTGAATCCTTTGTACATTTTTTCGGGAGTTTTATATCTTTGGAAAATGTGTAAAAACTGAGGGGGCCAATTTTTTGTTTGCTCTGGAGGTAAAACACCTGCCCAGCAATCTATTGCACCTATTTTGTTCATAACATCTCACACTCCTCAAACCATGTGTCCCTTCGTGATTGGAGGTCGAATATATAACCTTTATTGAAATATTTTTTATCTGAATATCCTCAATATGGTGATTCTACTGTTTTTTCCTCTCCGAGAATGCTTTAACACGTTTTTTATGTTCCTCTGTTTGGAAGCATAAGGTTTGCATGGTCATCTCATAGTCTAATGCTTCTTCAAGGGTCATATTAAATCCTTTATGTATTGCCTTTTTTGTGGCTCCCAGCGCCCTTAAAGGAAACATTTTAAGAAGATTAGCGTACTCCTTTACTGTCTTATCCAGTTCTTCGGCTGGTACAACTCTGTTAACCAAACCCAGCTGCTCTGCCTCTTTGGCGTCTACTAACCTTCCAGAGAAAATGAGTTCAACCGCTCTATGAAAACCAACAAGCCGGGGTAGGAGCCAACTTCCCCCGCCATCGGGAATAAGGCCTATGGAGAGAAATATCTGCCCGAAACGTGCCTTATCTGAAGCTATCACAATATCGCAGGCCATAGCTAAGTTGCATGCTCCACCAGTGGCTACACCGTTAACCGCAGCTATCACGGGCTTTTCCATATTCCAAATAATTCTAACTATTTCTGCCAAGTTTTGATTCAAAGTTTTTCTGAGTTCGAAGGGGGGCATTTGGTGCGCCGTTTCCATATCCCCCATGTCTCCTCCAGAACTGAAGGCTTTGCCTACACCCGTAATTATCACCACCTTTATGGACTCATCTAAAGTTAGGCTGTTTAGAGCTTGTACGATTTCTTCCTGCATCTCTATTCGCATGGCGTTCAACTTTTCAGGCTTATTCATTCTAATTATTGCTGTTCCGTCATCTTTCTCCAAAAGAATATATTTGAAACTAATACCCATCACACCCTCTTTTCTGAAACTCTCAGCAAGTATTTGAATCAAAATATTCCCAAAAAAAGGTGAAAAGTTTTTATACGGCCAATTTTGGTAATTTGACCCTTATAATTTCTTCCGCCTCTTTCACAATCGTCTCGATTAATTCCTTCACTGAAGGAATATCCTTTATTCTGCCGGCAACTTCGCCTCCTGGCATTGCGGAATTCTCAATATCACCAGCTTCTATAGCCTCTAATGATTCAATCTCAAATTTAATTTGCTCTTCCTCCGGAGCACCGGACTTGGCTAACTCTAGCATTTTCAAAACTGCAGGGTTTTTGAGATACCTGAGATTCCCAAATAGACCTTTAGCAACCACAGTATTCCTGACATCATTGATATCCCTTACAAAATTCTTGTAATTCGGTAAAAAGTCACTTTCTTTAGTTGCAATGAATCTTGTGCCCATTTGTATTCCCACCGCGCCTAAAGCCAAAGCTGCAGCCAGAGTGGCTCCGTCACAAAAACCACCAGCACCCACAACTGGAATCTTAACAGAACGAACAACCTCAGGCAGCAAAACCATGGTGTGAACTGGATCGTAGGCTACGTGTCCACCTCCCTCATGTCCTGAGGCGATAACGAGATCTGTACCCATCTTTTCAACCTTTTTAGCATGGTAGGGAGATGGTACCACGTGGAAGTGGTAAGCTCCCGATTCTTTTATACTCTCTACATAGGGCTCAGGGTTACCCGCAGATGTGATAATTACTTTAAGCCTCTTTGCAACCTCCGAATCTGTCTCTCTAGCTTCTAGGGCTGCGTTAATAAGTTCGCCGGCTACTGATTGGAACTCCGCAGCTACTGGCACATTGATTCCAAAAATTCCCTGCGAGGTCTTAGTTAGCTCTTTAACCTTCTCTATTGAGGAGAGCATTTGCTCTCGGGGAGTGAGATTTTCAAAACCGAAAAGAGGTTTAAACCCGAGAGCCACAACTCCCATACCTATGCTGGATATGATTCCTAATCCACCGGCGTTTGCAACAGCTGCTGATAATTTCATTGTGTTGTAAGGGCCCATACCTGCCTGGATTATGGGATGTTTTATTCCAAGCATTTCGGTTAATTTAGTCTTTATCATTTACTTCCTCCTTGATTGCAAGTGGTGTGCTGTTTGTGACTCATATGTATAAATGTTTTTCCTATCCGTGGATTTTAGTTACAACTCTGAACTGGCAGAAGCCGACTCTATATTTGAAGTTCAGATTTTTCTGGTACAGTTGTATATTTGGATTGCTTTCAGCTTGATTTATACCTTTAACCGCCTAAAGCGGCTTTTGATATTTTTGAGAATTCCTCCATGTTTGTGGCTGCGATGCACATTTTCTTTACCGCCATTAGTGTTTCCAGTTTTGATTCACATATCTGTTGGGCGTAGGCTTTGGCTTCTTGGAGAACTTTGTCTGGTGGAACCAATTTGTTAACCAGTCCAATTCTCAGTGCCTCTTCTGCATCGATTCTTCTTCCAGTGAAGCATAGGTCTCTAGCTAACCCGTCGCCTACCACTGGTTTTAGGAGTGTATAAAGTGGTGTGGCTCCGAATTTTATTTCTGGATGTTGGAAAAATGCGTTTTGTGAGGAGATTCTAAAGTCACACATTAGAGCTAAGTCTAGTCCTCCTGCTAGTGCCGGCCCATTAAGTGCTGCTATTAGAGGTTTGGGAAAAGTCATTACGTCAACGTGATACTGCCATGATGCCTCAAAGAATGCTTGCATATTTTCGGGAGTTAGACTCATAAATTCAGATGTATCAAAACCCGCAGAAAAAACGGGACCCTTCCCCGTCAGTATAACTACCTTCACCTCATCATCCTTCGCCAACTGAGCAAGTATTTCTGTTAATTGCTTCCTGAGTTCTATAGAGAGAGCGTTTCTTTTCTTTTCTCGGTTTAAGGTCAATATTGCAATGTTGCCTTCCTTTTCAACAATAACTAGTTTTTCTGACATATTTATTTTGCCTCCACTTTTTTCAAACTTCTTGCTCCAATCCTAATATTAAGTTTATTTAAAAAAAATCATGGGATTTTCACACTTTTCATTTTCCAAAAAACAAAGGATGTTTGCAGAAATGTTTCTAAATGTAGCCCTCTCGTTTCAGGAAATTCTGTATTATATCCAGTATTATTGAAGCTAGGGCTGCCTTCTTTTTGGTATCAGGATAATTAGCTGATTCGTATTTTTTTAAGGCACTTGCTATTTCTGGGGGGATAAAAAGATTGAGGTAGCATTTGTTTGCATTTTTTCCCTCACCCAATAGTACACCGCTTTCCCGTATTAGTTCTACTGCTTCAGTTGGGTTGATGGGGCATCCTCGCCTAAACTGGGAGCGTAGAGTATTACAAAGTAGCCCTATTGAGATTTTGCCTTCAGTTTTTGAAAACGCTTCGAGGATCTGTGTTTCATAATCTTCCATCGCTGCTTCTCCCACAATTTCCCTGGCCGCAGAGCGTATTTGCATGATGGCTTTTCGGGATAACTTTTTCAAGCTTATGTCCAACCGTTGGACATCTTTTCTGTGCCGCTCTAAGAAGTCAAAATGTGACAAGTAGCTTTCAACCACTTTTCTCCTATTGCCTGGGTTTTTACCGCCCAGACCATAAACTTCCCCTATCTTTTCATAAGTCCAGTCGGGATGCCTCTTCCTAACTCGATTCAGGAACTCTGAAATTTCAGAGTCTGACAATTGCTCTCGGTTGTAATTCTCTTTAAAGCTTAGAATCTCCGCCTCTTCTGGAGACAGATCATCCGTGTAATCAACCTCAATATAATCATATTTATTCATAATAGAAGCTCTTATTCTCCTCCATCCCTGAACCGCTACAAGATCTTCCCCATACCCAAACTTGTGGAAGGAACAGACTAGAGGGATGTGAATTAAACCGTCTCTGCTAATGCTCTGAGCTAACTCCTCCACATTTGCCCATCCAGAATTTGGACCTTGACTCTTTGTCCAGTCATACTTATGCCTAGGTGTGCCATATACCTCGTTTCCGTTTTTCCCTATTGCCAGCACAAATGGCTTCACTTTCTTAGGGTCTACTCTAATTCTCCTTATCGTTATTCTTTCCATCGTGGGGAGATGAGTGATATAGGAGTTTTTTTCGTGAATGCTTCCTATGGTATTTGTGGAAAGGGATTCAACCTGCAAGGCTTTTCACCTAAATATTGTTCCCATTTTATATATACACAAATATATATTTATTTCGATTTTATATGCATAAGTATATAAATACTATCTCAGCGAAAAATTACAGCAAGTTACATTAATATGTATGAGCGTGTAGCAGTTAACACACAATAATTAAGGATAGTAGTGTTATGCAAAAGGATGAAAATTTAGAGTTCCGCAAAATACAAACCTTGGGAAAATCATCATATGTTATCTCGTTACCCAAGGATTGGGTTGACAAGAATAAAATAAAAAGAGGGGATAAACTAGCTGTTTATAAAAGCCCTGAGGGCACTCTCGAGATATCATACGTGAATCAGAAGGCTTCCCTTATGGGCGTTATTCCCGAAGTTACAGAAATAGTGATTGATGATTTAAGTAAGGATGAGTTGGAAGCTGTTATCATTGGAAACTATCTCATGGGTTATGATAATTTTAAATTAATTACTAGAAGAGACTATATTGATTCTACTCAAAGAAAGGTGATAACGAATACGCTGAATGCTTTATCCGGTTTACAGATAGTTTCGGAGTCTCCTAAAGTAGTGGAGATAAAAAATCTTTTTGAGCAATCCAGCTTTAATGTGAAGGAGGTTGCCAGAAGGCTTGGCCTACTTATTTCTCTTATGCTAAAAGATTTGGTTCAAGCTTTGAAAGAAAAAAATCTTGAAGCTCTTTCTGACATAATTGCTCAGGATGAAGAAATTGATAGCTTGTATTTATTGATGAGAAGACTTCTTATAATTGGCAGTAGAAACGTTGTTGCTGCAAAGAAAATTGGTATTGAGGATAATGCCCTCTGCGTCACTTGGAGTGTCATTTTTAAAAAAATTGAAAGTATCGCGGATCATGTGGTAAAGATATCTGAAACATTAAAGACAATTTTTTCAAGCGAAACCGAAATCCCTGAGGAGATTCTTCCATCATTCTTGAAGGTTGGAGAGAGGGTTGCTAAAATTTCTGAAAGGATATTCCTGTCTTACTTCGAAAAGGACGCCGAGGAAAAGCTGGTAACAGTGGAGGAGATTAGGACATTTTCGAAACTGAAAAATGAGTTCACACAAAAAATAATTGAACAGGATATAGATAAGCGATTACTTGTTCTGTTAGAGAATATATGTTTTAGATTCGAAGAAATAGCGAATTACTGTTTTGACTATGCAAGAGATCTTATACACTATAGGCTGTATTTTCTTTAGTATGAAAAAACATTGACACTCTCTGCGACTAGAAGTCGGGGGCTTTTTCGCCGATGGTTTTATAATTATCATGTTTTAGGATATAAGGGAGGGGAGTTGGCTTATCCTGGTTTTGTAATTGAGATTGGGGATAATGTGTTTTGAGTACAAGTATTTTTGTAAAAGTAATTAAAAATTTTTTAAAAATATTTTTATATTTTTCTAAAATTTTAAATTATAAATTTTTCTAGTAATAAAGTAATGATTATTTTTAAAAAAGCATTTTGGCATAAAAAACTTGCTAATATTCCTGTCATTCTCCGATTCATTAAATTTTTCGCATTAACTTATGTTAGTTTCATCGAAGAAAGATGTAGTTAACCCTTTTTTTATGGATAGATTCTGCACCCCACCTAGTGAAAAAGCGCAAAAACGCTTCAAGCGAATGAGTAACAGAATTGCCAAAAAAAGTCATACAAGGAATTATGGATCCTCATAAGGAGTGTTTCCTAATTAAGAAACATAGGAATATGTTAAAAACGTTCATAAATACCAACCTTATTTTATTTATTCTAGGTGTTGTTGACTATTTTTCTCAGAGAGCCTTGGAGGCGGAAGTTTATGAATATTATAGTAGATGAGTTGAAACAGGTACCTCTTTTTGAGCAGAGGATGGAAATATGTGAGCGTAAGGGTGTAGGCCATCCGGATACTATTTGTGACTCTGTTATGAATGAGGTTTCCATAGCTCTTTCCAAGGTTTACATGGAGAAATTTGGTGCTATTATGCATCATAACGTGGACAAGAGTTTACTTGCTGCGGGTGAAACGGAAACCAAATTTGGTGGGGGAAGAATTAAGAAACCCATGCTTATGGTGTTTGGAGACAGAGCTACATTTGAAGTGGGGGGTGTTGAGATTCCTGTTAGGGAGATTACAATTAACTCTGCTAAGAAATGGTTTAAAGAGAATATGAGGTTCGTGGACCCTGAAAAACATTTAAAATACCAGATTGAGCTTAAGAGGGGGTCGCAGGCGCTAGTTGACATATTTGAGAGAAAAGGGAAGTATCTTGGTGCTAATGACACGTCAGCTGCGGTTGGGTTTGCACCGATGAGTACTACTGAAAAGATAGTATATGAAACTGAGAGATTTCTCAACTCTAAGGAGTTTAAAAAGTCCTTTCCCGAGACTGGTGAGGATATTAAAATTATGGGACTTAGGAAGGATAGTAATCTTAAAATTATTGTGGCGATGGCCTTTGTAGATCGATTCATTGATTCTGAGGAAGATTATTTTAGAAAGAAGGGAGAAGTTCTGGAAGAAATTAAGCAGTTTGTTAACTCTAAGGTAGACATGTATGATGTTGATATAGTTATAAATGCTCTTGATGTAAGAGGCAGGGGGGTTAATGGGGTGTACTTGACGGTTTTAGGGACTTCGGCTGATGGTGCAGATTGCGGTCAAGTGGGTAGAGGAAATAGGGTTAATGGTGTTATTCCGCTAAATAGGCCTACTTCTTCAGAGGCTGCCGCGGGGAAAAATCCTGTAAGTCATGTTGGTAAAATATACAATTTGTTGAGTTACAGAATAGCGAGTGAGATTCATAAAAAGGTTTTAGGATTAAAGGAAGTCTATGTATGGCTTCTTAGCCAGATAGGGAAACCTATTAATGAGCCTATGATTGCCTCAGTTCAAGTCATTCTTGAACCAGGGTTGAGTTTAAGTGCTGTTTCCAAGGATATTGAGGAGGTGGTTAGGTCAGAATTTGATAATTTACATAAATTTGTGGAAGATTTAGCCTATGGTCGCATTTCCGTCTGCTGAATTCCTAAAATTTTTGGGGGGTCTATCACATTGCAAACCGTTAAAATTATTACTGTGTGGAGATAGTATTTTCTTTGGAAAGAGAGGGTTCACTTTAATTAATGATTCATTTATATGAAGGGGTTTTAATGAGTAACACATCCAGCGGGTACCCTAAGCCAGTAGAAGAAGCAGTGAAAGCGTATAGGGAAGGGAAAATCAAAAAGGCAGTGGAAAAGCTCGAGCGTTTACTGGTAGACAAGAATAGTACAGTCAGGGCCAGCGCTGTCCAATTTCTAGGCAAAATGGCTGAGGAAGGAGTATACGAGTCGAAAGTTTTGGAGACGCTAGTCAAACTCCTTTACGATTCAGATTACACGGTGAAAAGGAACGCCGCCTCTACTATAGCAAGTTACGCGGGGAGAGGGAAGTTTGAAGGTAGGGCTGTTGAACCCCTCATTTCATTATTGGATGAAGAGGGAGAAATTAAATTATTTGCGGCTTTGGCAGTTGCTTACTATGCTGAGGTGGGTATGACAGATTTAAGAGCTGTAAAGTCTCTAATTAAACTTCTATCGGACGGCGAAACTAATGTTAGAAGGAACGCCACACTAGCAATATTACGGTATGCTGAGAAAAACTTGGTGGACAGAAATGCTATAGATCCTTTGATCAAACTTCTTGAAGATCAAGATATTGAAGTAAAAATACATGCGATAAAAGCTATTGTTGAATATTTAGAACTGGGTATAGTGGATGAGAGAATCTTAAAGCCTATGGTTAGTTTAATGGCTTCTGAAAATAGTGAAATTCGCAGAAACGCGGTTTATGTTGTTACTAAATACGCCTCGAAAAAAATTGTAGAGGCTGATGCTTTGAATTTTATTATAAACCTATTAAATGAAAATCAAGTTGAAATTAGGCGTATTGCCGCTGAAGGAATTGATAATTATTTAGAAAACGGCATTTTCTCTAGCGATGCACTCGAACCCCTTATTCGACTTCTTCAAGATGAAGACAATGAAACCCGCCTAATAGCCTCTCACATTGTAGCAAGCTACGCTGAAATGGGTCTAGTCAAAGCAGAAGCTCTGAAACCCCTGACCTCACTTCTAAGTGATGAGAATGAAAAAATTCGGTTAAACGCCACTAAGACAGTGGCCAGATATTTGGACAAGGGGCTAATTGAAGAAAGTGCCCTAGAGCCTCTTTCACATCTTCTTGCAGATAGTAATGCCGAAATAAGAAGGGGAGCTTTAGAGGCTATTACTAAATATGCAAAATTGGGATTGGTAAATGAGGCCGCTCTTAATCCCATTATTAAATTATTATTTGAGGGAGACGAAGAAATTTATCTTAACGCTTCAGAGGTTATGTTACATTATGCAAGGAATAATATTTTTGATCCCTCCGCAGTGGACCAATTAGTACTACTCCTTAGTAACCCCAATCAGAATATTCAGGCCACTGCAGCAATTACAATCGGGCTATACGCTCAGCAGGGAATGGTGAATGATGGGGCAATAGACCCCTTGGTCAACCTCTTGCAAAGCAAAGAAAAAAATATCCGTTTGAATGCATTGATAGCCATCGGATTGTACGCAAAAAACAAGCTATTAAATGGAAAGGCTTTGAAGTTTACTATTAGTTTGCTTGAAGACCCTGATGTTGATATTCGTAGAGCAGCCTCAGCCACATTGGCGTACTATGCTGAAGGGGAAATGATGGAGGATAGCGCGCTAAAACCCCTGATATCTCTTCTTAGTGATGATGATAATGCAACCCGGATTAACTCAGTAGTAGCGGTAGCGTTGTATTCTGAGAAAGCTGTGGTTGATGAAGGAGCGCTTGTTCCTCTAATCAAACTTTTATCTGATGATGACAAAAGGATTGTTATAAATTCATTATCAGCACTGGTGCGCTACGCGGAAAATAAATTGGTACATAAGAATGCTTTAGACCAAATTGTGAAACTTTTGACAGATGAAGATGGAAATGTTAGAGCCAGAGCCTCACTTGCCGTTGCCAGGTATGCAGAAAATGAAATTACCAGTGAAATGGCTGTTGAACCACTACTCAAATTAATTGAGGATAAAAATGATGATGTCCGTGAAGCAGTCTCGGCAGCAATAGCTCGATATGTTGAAAAGGGAGTGATAGGAGAAAAGGCTCTGAGTTCCGTAACTAAACTTACTAGTGATGATAATGTTAATATTCGTAGAAATGCCGCCATTACTATAGGGGAATTTGCGAGCAGAGATATTGCCGATGAAGGCCTAATCCAGTCCTTGATAAGTTTGTTAGAGGACGAGGACAGCGTTACACGTACAAATGCTGTGTTCACAATTGCCAAGTATGCTGAAAAAGAGATAATTAAGGAAGAGGTATTAGGATATTTAGATAGAATTATTAGCGATGAGAATGTACATGTCCGTGCAAACGCCGCTCTTGCAATAAGTTTGTACGCTAAAAGAGGATTAGTGATTAAAAGCGCCCTTCCAAAATTAATCGAACTTCTAAATGATGAAGACGATGATGTACGAAAAAATGCTGTGCAAGCTGTTAGTCATTATGCGGCAAACAACGTTACAGATAATTCCGCTACAGCACACATTGTAAGGCTTTTACAAGACAAGAATACAGACATAAGACAGGGAGCTATTGATGCTCTAGGCCAATACTTGGAAAGGGGAATTATTGATGAAAGGGGACTAGAACCATTAATTAGTTTGCTTAACGACCCTGACAATTCTATTAGAATGAGCGCCATAGCAGCAGTGGGATTGTATGCAGTAAAAAATTATGTAGACATAAGAGCCCTAAAGTCTCTGATTGCACTCCTAGAAGATCAAAACTACGCTATACGTGCTGGAGCCGCTGGTATAATAGCCCAATACGCGGGGAAAAACCTAGTAAGTGAGGGGGCCTTAAAACCGCTGGTCAAACTGCTTTCTGACAAGTCCAGTGATGTGAGAATGAGGGCTGTAGCAGCAATAGGACTCTACGCAGAGAAAAACCTAGTCCATGAAGATGCCACCGAATATTTAATCAAACTGCTCTCGGACGAGAATAAAGCGACCCGCACAACCGCGGCGATCTCCCTAGTTTTATATGCAATAAACGGATTAGTTCACAGTTCTGCTCTACCGGCTCTAGTTAAAATATTGGGTGATGAGGATGCCAATGTTAGAGCAAACGGAGCTCTTGCCATTGGAATTTACGCGGAGAAAGGATTGTTAAACGAAACGGCAGTTAATCCTCTCACAAAACTGCTCAGCGATGAGAATATAGATGTTAGGACTAGGGCGGTTATTGGAATTATCAGGTATGCAGAGAAAGGTCTGGTTTCCAATAAGGCGTTAGAACCCCTCTCCAAAATACTTTTTGAGGAGAATATTAGTATAAGGAGAAACGTGTTAACCGCTATTATTTTGTACACTGTTAATGGGCTATACTATAAAGACGCCTTGAAACCACTTACAAAACTCCTCAGCGACGAGGATGTTGATACAAAGTTGAGAGCTGTTACCGCACTAGATCGCTACTCAGAAAAGGGGTTATTTAGCGAAGAAGCTTTGAAGTTTTTACCACAACTTATTAGTAATGAAAATCCAGAAATTCGATTTAGAGCCTCTAGCATAATTGTTAGATATGCGGAGGGGGGACTCCTCGAAGAATCTGCATTGGATCCATTGATCAAGGGGCTGATGGATTACAATGAAAATGTACGCGCAAACTCCGTACTCGCATTAGGATTGTACGCTCAGAAGAATTACCTTAAAAAAGAAGCGTTAGAACCACTTATAATTCTTCTCGATGACAAAAGTTTGGATATACGCATCAAATCTTTAGATGCGATAGGTACCTACGCTGAGAAAGAGCTCTTTGATGATAGGATATTTCTATATTTGACTAATCTCCTCCGCGATGAAAATCTAGTTCTTCGTAGCAGGGTAGTTGATGTAATTAAATTATATGCGGAGAACAAGCTGTTCGATGATAGGTTACTTGAGCTATTAATAGCCCTGCTTGAGGTAGAAGATTCTAATCTCTTGTCAAGGGTTTTAAAAGTATTTATGACCTATGCTGAAAATAATCTGGTTTATGAAGAGGCACTAAAGCGCCTTATAGATTTATTAGGAAATAGGGATAGCAGTGTACGTGCAAATGCTGCAGCTATTATAGGGCTATACGCAATCAACGGAATTATTGATGAGAAAGCTCTAGAGCAATTATCAAGAAATCTTAGAGACGCTGACAAAGACGTTAGATTAAATTCTGCAACTACCATCTTAAGATACGCTGAAAAACATATTTTTAGTGAAAATGTAATCGATCCAATTATAAATCTACTCAGCGACGAATACGACGATATACGCGCAATTTCCGCACAAGCTCTATCACTTTACGCAGAGAATAAAATTGTTAATAAGAAGGCGCTGACGCCACTAGTGAAGCTCCTTGAGGAGGAGAACTTGGATATTCTCATTAATGCCTCCTCTACCATTTCACAATATGCTGAAAGAGGATTAATTCAAGAGGAGGCTTTAGAGTGTTTAATAAAATTGCTGGGAAAAGGAGACGATAAACTTTCTACAAAAGCCTCAGAAGCGATTATACACTATGCCGAGAGAGAAAAATTTAACTCAGCCGCTCTAAAACCCTTGGTGAATCTGCTATCCGACAAAAACCCCAAGAATCGTTACAACGCAGCAGCTGCCTTAAACATCTATGCGGACGGGGATTTATTTATAACAGATTCTCTTGAACCTTTGACAGAACTACTCAAAGATGAAGACCCCGAAATAAGAAGAGTTTCTTCAGCGACTATTACCAAATACTCAAAAAAGGGTTTACTATACGAAAAAGCTCTAAAGCTCTTATCAAACTTACTTAGTGATGAAATAGTTGAGATACGTTATAACGCCGCCCAAGCGGTAAACGAATATGCAAAAAATGAAATTTTAAACGAGCAAATTTTGGAGTCAATAGTACCCCTTCTAGAAGATCAAGATATTTCTCTATGTAACATTGCGATCAAGACCATAATATACTATGCTGAGAAACAGATGTATTCAGAAAAAGCATTGAAATCCCTATCAAAACTACTAAACAATGAAAATGGGGAGATACGGGCAAACTCAGTTTATGCGGTAGTAAAATACGCGGAAAACAAACTTTTTTACAAAGAAGCTATAGAACCCTTAATATCTCTACTAGACGACAAAGATAATAATACTCGCATCAATTCCACAACCGCCTTATGGATGTACGCAGAAAACCGCCTAGTTGATCCTAAAGCTCTCAACCCCCTCATCGCTCTGCTAGAAGATAAAGACGCGACAATCAGAAGAAACGCAGTAATAACCTTGTTAAAATATGCGGATAACAATTTAATTGACGAGAGGGCTTTAGAGAAGGTGATTAAGCTTCTTACCGACCCTAGTACAGAGATCAGGGACAATTCCGCAATAGTTATATCAATATATGCTAAAAAGGGCATCCTTAACGCCAAGGCTTTAAATCCATTAATCACTTTGCTTAGTGATAATGACAGCTTTGTTCGAGGAAACGCGGTGAATGCAATTTCTAACTATGCCGAGAAGAAAATTGTTGATATCAAGGCAATTGAACCACTAATTAAATTACTGTCAGATGAAAACTTGTACACTCGTGGAAACGCGGCTGCGGCAATAGCCAGATATGCTGATAATGCACTTCTAAACAGGAAGGCCTTAGACCCCCTCAATAAATTGCTTATCGATGAAAATGATGATGTCAGAATGAGAGCAGTGGATGCTATTGCCCGTTATTCAGAGATAGGCTTGGTTGATGAGGCTGCTTTAGAAAATTTAGTAAAATTACTCAACGAAGAAAGATCGGATATTAAAATGAGGGCCGCCGCCGCGGTAGGATTCTATGCAGAGAAAGGATTAATCGGCGAAGGGGCGTTGGAATCTCTAGTTAGGATGCTTAAGGAGGAAAACACTGATCTTTTATGGGCGGCAACCTTCGCTATTGGAAGACACGCTGTGAAGGGTATTGTCTCTAGCGAGGCAATACCTCCTTTAATCGAATTACTTGGTAGCGATAACTATGCAATAAGAAAAAATGCTACTATTGCTACCAGATGGTATGCTGCTAACAACTTAGTGGATTCAAAGGCTATAATGCCCCTAATAAACCTGTTAAGTGACGAGGATAGCCAGATTCGAGAGAACGCCGTACACGCTATCGCAAATTATGCTATGAATGGGCTTATGGATGAGCATGCATTGGTGGCGCTAGTAAAATTGCTTAGAGACGAAAATGCAGATATCCGCAAAGTAGCTTTAGTGGCTTTAGCATATTACCTAGAGAAGGACCTAGTGGCGCCAAATGCATTAGAGCCCCTAATTGAGCTACTTCATGATGAGAATGAGGAAATTCGGCTAAAGACTACCGCAGTAATTGGTCTATATGCACAAAGGCGTATTACTGATGTGAGGGCTCTGACCCCATTAATTTCTCTCCTCAAGGATAGTAATAGCATCATTCGCACCAAAGCGTCGATTGCCCTAGGATTCTACGCAGAAAATGGTCTAACCGATGAATCCGCTTTGGAACCACTTTCGTCTCTATGTGAGGACGCGGATACTGGCGTTCGTGTTGCAATCTCAGCCACTTTGGCTAGATATGCGGATAAGGGCTTAACTTCTGAAAACGTGTTAAAGCGGTTTAAAGCGCTCCTCGCTGACCAAGATAGTCAGGTTCGCTTAAATGTTCTACACGCAGCCGAATCCTATCTTAGGAAAGGTTTGATAATTGAGGACGCCCTCCAGCCTTTGACTGTTCTGCTTACCGATAAAACTGCTGATTCTAGAATCTTGGCTTCGGCAATTATGGCAATTTACGCAGAGAAGGGACTGATAAACCCCAAAGCCTTGGAATCCCTTGTGAAGCTGCTAGAAGACGAAGACAGTAAGGCTCGAGGGAACGCCGCACTAGCAATAGCCAGATATATTAAAAGAGGAATCTTTTCAGAAGATGCTTTGAAACCACTAGTGAAGCTACTAGAAGACGAGAGCCCAACAACCAGAATGAACGCCGCACTAGCAATAGCCTACGCTGCAGAGAAGGGTCTAACTGATAAGGATGCTTTGAAGCCACTAGTGAAGCTACTAGAAGACGAGAGCCCAACAACCAGAATGAACGCCGCACTAGCAATAGCCATCTATGGAGAAAAGAAGCTGATAGATAAAACAGCCTTAGAAAGTTTAACGAAACTCTTGGGCGACCAAGAAGCACGTGTCAAAATTCATGCAACAATGGCTTTAGGATTTTACGCAGATAACAATTTGATTACTGAGAATGCTCTAAAACCCCTAATTACTCTAATCGAAGACGAAAATGTTGATGTTAAGAAACATGCATTAATTGCCATTGGGGCTTACGCGGAGAATAGGTTAGTGAATGAGGCCATTTTAAAAACATTGTCAAGTTTGCTGGATAACGCAAACTTGGAGATTGTCCAAAACGCCACCTTTGTCATTGGAAGATACGCTATGAATGGGTTGTTAGATCCCAAAATTTTGGACAAGCTTATAAAACTTCTTACGAGTAAAGAGGTTCTTACAAAAGAAAACGCTATATATTCTATTGCAAGTTTCGCCGAAAAGAAGGGTATAATAGATCCCAGAGCTTTAGAGCATCTAATTGCTATACTCGGAGATGAGGACATTATTGTGAGAATGAATGCTTCATACACCATTGCAAATTACGCTAGAAAGGGAATTTTGAATAAGATGAGTTTAGGCGCTCTAGTCAAATTGCTCGGAGACCCCAGCTTTGTAACCCGAATTAACTCCTCACTGGCAATCGCTTGGTACGCTGAAAACAAGATTACTGATCCAGAAAGCATAGAACCACTAATAATGCTGTTGGGCGACGAAAATAACACCATAAAGGCAAATGCCTCCTTAGCGTTGGCTAGATATGCTGAAAACGGCCTAGTGGACAAAAGGGCAGTAGATAGATTAACATCTCTGCTTAAAACGGAATATGGCTATACACGTTCAAGCGCCGCACTTGCCCTGGCCAGATATGCTGAAAAAGGTATTATCAATGACGAAGCCATGAGTAAATTAATCGAATTGCTTGAGGAGAAGGAGACCTTAATACAGATAAACGCGATTCTTGCACTTACGTTTTACGCGGAAAAAGGCAAGATTGATGAAAGGGCTCTGGATAAATTGATTAATTTATTAGGAAGTGAAAATAAGGATATTTCTTTGTGTTCAGCGATTGCCATCACGCGATATGCTGAAGAAGGCCTTGTAGATGGAAAAACTATCAGAACCCTCATTAAACTGCAGAGCGACGTGAAGATTCGCAACGCAGCCTCGAAAGCTCTGGGAGCTGTCACCAGAGTTTTTGGAGTTTCACCCAAGAAATTGATGGAAGATCCCAGCCTAATTAACCAAATTGAGAATCAAAGGTTAAGCAAAGAAAGGTCAAGATTTCTAAGAGAAGCAAAATTCTCAGAAATCGAAGAAATTTTTGCAGAGGTAACAGAATTTGCATTATTCTACTGGGCACAAAGTGGAGAATCCGAAGAACGTGCAAGATTAACTTCAAACAGCTTCAAGACATACAAAAAAGGTTTGATTTCAGAAACACTCGGAGAAGGAACACCATCCACAATAGAGTGGAAGATAGAAGATCTAACAAAAGACTTCTTAGCCTTCCCAAGTTAGATCCCACAAACACAAAACATACAAAAACTACAACTATCACATTATTCCACTAAAAATTAAAAAAGGCAGAACTATAGACTTTCCAGTTAATTTTTTCCTTTTCGCCTTCTAGAAATGTAGTTTTTTCCGCTTTCTCGGGGAAAGAAGCCTTAAATAACCCCGGTCAAGGAGAGGTTTAGAAAAAAAATTAATGAGAAAATCATAGTTAAAAAAAGAAATATAAATCTAGATAGAATTAAGAAGCCCTAACCTGTCGCTAGGAAAAACAAAAACATAGTGTTGAAAATAATCTAAAACGACTTATTTAAAAAGTTCTGAACAAACCTTACAATTAGCGGGAACAGAGTCTAAACTTCTATGAAGTTTACAAAGAACATCGCTTTTTCTCACCAAGATACAAATCTCGCAAGTCCTCGGAATCAAATTTGTGGCATCATCGGAGGAAGCCATATCGTTTGCAAGTCTTTTAATCTCATTCCTGGCCTCCTTATCCAAATCAATCTTTTTGCCCCGTTTCTCCTTCACGTAGTGGGATACTGCAGCCTCAGATATCCCTAGTCTCTTCGCTACCTCCTTCTGAGAAAAGCCAAGCTTAACCAACTCCTTAGCTAACTCCGACCTGACACTGGGAAGCAAATACCAAATAACCAACTCACAAGGGGACTTCAAACAAAACACCACTAACCTCTTCACTGCAAAAATTCTTAACTATTGTAAAACATTCACACACAAATAATACAATTAAAACAACTATTATTTAAAAATAGTGGAACAAAAGACCCAACATAACACTAGCCCCCCAACATTGACCAATCCAAGAAAAGCATCCCCAAAAACAATATCTAAACCAGCACCTCCCAATAGAACCATAGACCGACCCACAATTTTTATCTACCCATCCATCCCCCCTCACAAAAGCACCCTTCCCAACATTTCACCCTAACATTTTAAACCAGAACCGACCAAAACGAACCAACATAACACAATAAATTAGTATCCACAGTTTAGACCACTAATTCAAGAAAGCATCCCCTTCAACTCATAGAACAATAAAAGTTTCTCAAATGAATTCCCAAATAGAGGTAGACACTAAACCCCAAACCCTAAAAACAAAACACACTAATTCAAGTCGCAAAAATAAAAAAAGGACGCAGAAAGCGAAACAAAACTAACTAGAAATGAACAATACTAACGTTAACAAGAAGTCCAAACTACTTCAAATAGGAGTTCAGCTTCCTGATTTCCGCCTCAGCCTCCTTCACCATCCGTTCAATGAGCTCCTTAACCGTCGGAATATCATCAATGTTACCACAGGACTGACCACAAAGAACAGGACCATTATCGATATCACCCTCGTAAACCAAAGCATACTTCCTGTTGTCCTCCCTGATAGCTTCAAGGTCAAGCTGCGCCTCCAAAGCCATCTTCTCATCCCTAGACAGAATCTCACCATGCTCCTCAGCATACTTATTCTTCAAAAGACGAATCGGACCAAAAGCACCCTGGCAAACCATCGTATCAGAATCCCTTGAACGAACAATGAAATCTTTATAGTTCTGGTGAAACTCACACTCCTTAGTAGCAATAAAACGCGTACCCATCTGAACACCCACAGCACCCATAGCAAGCGCAGCAGCAATACCACGGCCATCCGAGAAACCGCCACATGCAACTATCGGTTTTTTGCAGTGTCTGGCTGCTTCTGTGACTAGTACGGTGGTGTTTACTCTTTCGTAGCTTTGGTGTCCACCTCCTTCGTATCCTGTGCATATTATTCCGTCGCAGAGTCCGTCGACTTTCATGGCGTGGTATAGTGTGGGGGCTACGTGGAAGAGCAGTAGGTCTTTGTCTTTTTCTTTGAAGAATTGTGCAGGGGGTTTGGGATTTCCTGCTGAGGTTACTACCATTTTTAGTCTATCTTTTATTTCTGGATCTTCTTTTCTTAGTTTGACTATTAGTTCCATTAGGGCGGGGGCGTCGATTTGTATTCTTGCGACTCTGATGTTTACTCCGAAGTTTCCTTTGCAGTTTTCCATTACGTATCTTATGTTTTTTTCCATTTCTTTTACTGGGTCTACTCCTAATAGGTTGGTGTGGGAGATTATTCCGAATGCTCCTGCGTTTACTACGGCGCAGCATAGTTTTGTGGTGTAGAAGGGCCCCATTGCAGCTTGTATTATGGGGTGTTTTATTCCTAACATGTCGCATAGTGGTGTTTTTATGGTCATTTGTTTTCCTCCTTTTGTAGATAGACTTTTTGCGGTTTGGGTAAAAAAGGTTTTGGCTTTTTAGAGGCACAGTTAACTGAGGTGTCGCCTTTTGGGTGTATATTTGGGTCGTGTCCTGCGTCCCCATATTGAGGTCCATTAGGAGTTATTCTGCAGGGTAAAAACGTAGAAAAGGGCGCCTTAGGGGTGATGAAAGCCGAAAAACAAATGACACGCAGCAGGCGACAACGAATTAATTGTACCTTTTTAGGAAATTTTTGTTTGTTGGTCTTGTTGTTGTGGGGTTGGGAAAGTTTAAATGGTGTTTTGTGGGTTTTATTGTTAAGTTTCGTTTGTTGTTTTTGTTGGAGGTGTTGTGAATGGGTGATGGTAGTATTATTGTTGTTTCGGATTGTCATTTAGGCTTGGTTGCTGGTGGTGGGAAGGAGAAGGGTATTGTTTGTGAGCCTGAGAAGTTGGGTCAGTTTTTGAGTTGGCTTATTCGTTTGAAGAATGGGGAGAAGTGTAGTGTTAAATTGGGGCCTTGGGGTGGTAATCGGGGGGAGAAGGTTTTGAAGCCTCCTGAGAAGGTGCTTTTGATTGGGGATATTTTGGAGCTTTGGGATGCTTCGGATCGTGCTATTGAATATTGTAGTAGGCCGATTTTTGATTTACTCCAAAAGCTGGACTGTGAGAAAATTTATCTTTTGGGCAACCATGACTATGATTTGAGACCGCTTTTGGGGGTTTATCCTTCGGGTGAGTATACTATGAGTATTATTGAGGGTTGTTATCCAGTGCAAAATGAAGAAGGAGGGGAGGAGAAGGAGGGGGGTAAGGTTAAGAGAGTTGTGACTCTTAGGAAGGGTGATAGGGGTTACTTGTTTGTTCATGGTTACCAGTTTGATAAGATTTTTAGGTTTCAACCTTGGAAGCTTTTGCCTGGTATTCGTTCTGGGGCTCTGGCGTTTGGTAAGTATGGTGACCTTTTTGTGGGCTTACTTTTTCTGGGCATAGCGATGGCTCTTTTAAATTATGTTGTTCTGCAGTATTTTCCTCTTGGCTCTGTTGGCTTGAGTCAGGGTTTGTTGAATCTGGCGTTTCCTGTTTTGCAGTTTCTTCCTCTCAGTTTTTTAGGTTTGAGTGCAAGTTTTTGGAATACGTTGCTTCCAATTTTTGGTGTGTTGGGTAATGGGGTTCTTATTTTTCTGTGGGCTATTTTGGGTGGGCCGCGTGTTCTCTATCTTTATGGAAGGAAAGTTTGGAATAGGCTTGTTGGTACTAGGTATAATCGTAAGGCTTCTATTAGTGGTCTCCGCGGCTGGTGGAGAAGGTTTTCCAAGAATAAGGTTGTTGATACTAAGAATTTGAGAATAGTTTATGGTCATACTCATCTTACTGATGTGATTTTGCCCGATGAACTGGGAACGTTTAAGGGTAAGGGTGGTGAGGTGAGTCTCACTGCTTTAAATATTCCGGCCTGGGTTAAGGATTATACGGAGAAGCATAGGCAGAAGCTTCGCGCAACATGCCTTTATATCGACGATGAGGATGAACTATTTATTGGGTGGGATTGGAATGATAAGAGACCTTTTCTGGTTCCAATTGAGACTGTTCATGAGAGAATGGAGAAGGGTGCTGTTTCTAAGGATACGGGTAAAAAACTTTTGAGTATTGGATGGCCGAAATCTATGGTGGAGTTATGGACCGAAGAAAAAGTTACATTCTGACAAAATGTTTATTTTTTGTTCTTTGTATTTCTCATAATAAGAGAGGAATTTATTAAAAGGTATGTTAATATGGGACTCCTAATATGAATAAAAAGGGCATCAACGAGTTATTCACCACATTAGATAAGATTGTCGGGAATTCTGGAGAACTAATCCTTTTGGACTTCTCAGATGTTAAGAAGTTATTTGATGATTTTAAAAAGAAAATTGCCACAGTATCCACATTGGAACTCGATTTTCCAGATTTTAACAGTTTAATTAACAATTTAAATAAAGACTGGATTACGTTGTTTGGGAGAAGCTGTTGAAAAATAGTCAACTTTTACTGGCGCTTGAGGGCTTCCCCGCCAACGGTTGCAAGCTGGAAAAGTTAATAATTAGTAGTTTTATGTTCCGAATGATGTTTTACCAGTATTTGGGTCGTTTCCTACTCTCTTTTGAGAGGTTATTGGGAATACAACCTTTACTGAAAAAAATGGCCGGAAGGCGCCACAGGGCGGAATAAAAGTTAAATAGTCTTCCCACAAAAACTGGAGAAACTGGCGTGTAAAACAAAAGAGCCAGAATCAGTTTATAGCAAATTTAGCAAGAGTTCTGCGATCTCGGGAAGACCGAAATAGTTCTTTTTTATTTTTGGGATAATTCTTTTAATTTGTTTTGTTGTGCCCATAAGTAGAACATTGCATCTTTTTACTTCGAAGTCAATTACTCCTTTGGGAATAGCCACATCTCCACCAACAGATAACATATGTTGTTTGAGTGAGAGAGCTGCGGGAGCGGTGATGCCACTCAGAAGTATGTTGTGGTTAACTGTTTTTTCTTTCATAAGCTGAATTCCCTGCTTACTTACATTTAAAGAATCCATTATTTCCTCTCCGTCTTTAGGTTCTTTGATAAAGTTTAATTCAAGCGCCTTATAATTGGATGTCTCCGAGTTTTTATTTGTTTTAGCTATTGCTTCGGCTACTTTAACTGCTTCTCTGGTTTGCTTAACGTCATGGGTTCGAATTGCGTTTGCTCCATTAAAAACCGCTATGGCTGTGGCCGCCAGAGAACCATTTAATCTATCCTCAGGGTTCTTCAAACCTAATACTCGTCCGATGAAGTATTTTCGAGAAACAGCCACCATAATCGGTTTCAGGAGAGTTTTTAGCCTAGTTAAATCTCTTATCAAAGCGAGATCAGATTCGAAGGGTTTACCAAAACCAATTCCGGGATCGATGATGATTTTCTTTTGGTCTATTCCTGCCTCTTTTGATATTTGGATACTGTTCTTGAGGGATTCTCTGACCTCGTCGATGGTCTGGGCATCACCTGGTTTTTTCTTGGCTGCCATAAGTATTACTGGGGCATCGTACTCAGCAGCTATCTTGGGGAGAAGAGGATCACTTTTAAACCCACTGACATCATTTATGGCATTAGCACCATTGCTCAGAGCCGCTTCTGCCACTTTCGCTCTTTGAGTGTCGATTGAGATAGGAAAATCTGTAACTTCTCGCACCGCTTTTACTGCCTCGACCACCCTTCTTAACTCCTCCTCTTGTGAGACTGGCCGAGTGCCATAAATTTCTGGAGGCGCTGTTGACGCTGCCCCTATATCAATATAGTCGGCACCCTCTTCGATTAACTTGACAGCGTAATCTTTAATTTCCTTGGGTGAAGTACGAATTGACCCCTTATAAAAGGACTCTGGTCCCACATTTAAAACTGCGAAAATTCTGACGGGAAACCCTTCGCCGATTTTAAGGCTCCCTAAACTTGCAACCTCCATAAATAGTTCCTCCAAGTATATTTGAAAACAAACAACGTTAATACTCACCCATATTTTTATCCTTTTAAAAAAGGAGTTGGAAAAAAGGATGGTAATGTTGCTCTACCCCCTGCATACAAAAATTTTAGTTCAGGGTGACGACCTCGCCACCGAGATTATAGAAGGAGCGGAAAAACAGAACATCCCCTTGGAAACCGGAGACATAATAGTTATCTCATCTAAAGTGGTTGCCCGTCTAGAGGGAAGAATGGTGAAGCTCAGCGAGGTTAAACCCTCGCAGGAAGCCTATAGAATAGCTAAAGAAGTGCAACTGGAACCAGAATTCGTAGAACTCGTACTTAGAGAGTCCGAAATTGTCTTCGGAGGGGTTTACAGAGCGCTACTCACCTTAAAAGACAACATTCTCCAAGCCAATGCAGGAATAGACAGCTCAAACATCCCCGACGGGTACGCAATACTCCTCCCCGAAGATCCCACAAAGAGTGCACACACCATCAAAAGACAAATACAAGAAAAAACAGGGCACAAGGTGGGAATAATAATTGCAGACAGCAGAACCCAACCACTAAGACTTGGAAATATGGGACTAGCAATAGGTGTAGCAGGATTCAAACCGGTGATAGATGAGAGGGGAAAAAAGGACCTCTATGGGAAGATCCTAAAGATCACCAGAAGAGCAGTGGCAGACAATCTAGCATGCGCCGCCGAAATACTGATGGGCGAGGGAAACGAGCAAAACCCTATCGTAATAATAAAGGGCGCACCAGTAGAAATGACAGAAGAGTACATTGAAGAATCCCAAATGATTATCCCGAAGGAAGAATGCATGTATTTCGGAACACTTTTCCCCAACAAAGTAAATATTGATAAGAGAATAAGACTCCGCAGTTAAATAGTTAATTTTCATGTATTGAATTTTAATCTATTCTATTACTTTTCTCCTTTTTCGGCACTCTTTGCATCGGGGAAATGGTTTTCCCAATATGCCCATTGGAGCCGAAAAGGAAAAACATCCCAAATTAACATTTTCAAGGTAGGATGTGAAATCAAAACTACACACATATAATTGAGGATCAAAATGGATTTAATCTATTCAGCTACGGCACTCTCTTCACTTTATATAATTTTACAAATAGTATAGGATATTGTTCAGGTTCTATTTATTAGAACTTTTATTCGGTGGCAAAGTAATTGAGATTGTACTAAGGAACACGGTATTTATCCATGGAACCTGCCCAGTTCTGCTTGCCTAGTTTAACTCACATAAATTTGAAAAGCTTCTATATTGAAGCGTCTAATGATGTTCACCCCAAAAAATTGGCAGAGATACTTGAATTCTCGGAGATCATACTTCAACCTTAATTGTCAAAAACAGTGGAAAGAACAAATGTATGGAAAGGTTCTTCACTACAGCGAATGACGGAAGGGAAAGATTGAAATTTCCTCTGCGTCTAATGTTTACTAAAAGCGAATCAATAATGGTGTATACTTTTGAAAGATTATGAAATAAACTGGGAAATAGGAGATATAATAAAGGTAAAATTATACAAAAAAGGCTTGGATCTAAAAAAATTAGACCTCAAAGAACCACTAATTATCCAGGGATTTTCAGGCATTGGAAATGTAGGACTTATTGCTGTTCGCCACATGTTGACTGAAGCAAGAGCGCGGCCTTTGTTTGAGGTTATGAATTTAGATATGCCTTCGGTGGCTTTTGTGGAAAATGGCTTGTTTACAGATTGGGGTAATATTTTTTCGGTTATGGTGTATTTGTGGAGGAGGCCAAAAGGAAGGGATGTTCTCTTCTCTTGTTCATATACTCAACCTTTGACTCCCTTGGGCAGCAATATTATTGCCCACGTGCTTTTGAGAAAATTCAGCGATATGGGTGTGGAAGATTTAGTTTCTCTGGGTTGTTTTGGAACCAACAATTATGTTAGGAATCCTAAGGTATATGTGTCCGCTACGAGTAAGAAGGCACTAAATAAATTTGAGAGTATTCCAAACGTGGTTGCTTTAAGGGATGGAAGAATATCTGGTTTAAATGGCGTAATGCCCTTACTGGCCTCTAGCTATGATATGCTGGGAGTTTCCCTTCTTGCTGAGGGACTGTCCCGTATTAGTTTTAATCCACGCTCTTCCAAGGCATTGATTGAGGTTTTGAATGCACATTATGATTTGAATATTGATACAGGGGCTTTGGATGTTTATAGCGAAAAGTTGGAAAAGGAAATTGAGAAGCTGAGGATGAGGTTACCCCCTGAACCTGAAGGCATTGTAGAGACTCGTGCAGGTCAAGATCAGATAGATTCATACTACACATAATTTCTCATTCCCCTTTTCTTTCGGAATACTGTTCTAAAATATTTTTTATGAACTATTTGTTCTCTATAGGGATATGGTTTGTTTGCCTAGAGGTCTGGGTAAAAAATAGTGTGTTGGGGGGGGGAACGTGATTTTGGTCGGCTTTTGGATTTTTATTTTTACTTGTAGTCTCTGGCTACCTCTATGTTTTCTTCTCTTATTTCGATTAGTCCGTGGGATTTTAGTTCTGAAATATATGTTTTCAGTTGGATTAGGGTTATTCCTAGTGTTTTGCTGAGTTCTTCGAAGCTTCTGCTGCCTGAGTCCCGTAGTATGTAGAAGATTTTGTATTTGAGGTCTTTTTCGAAGATGTTTCTTGTCCTTCTTTCTCTCTCCTCGAAATGGATTAGCTGGGTTTGTAGTTCTTTTATTTTTACTTCTTTGTCAGATATTGTTTCTTGGGCTTTTTGGAGTAGGGCTTCTTTTGCTCTTATTTCTTGTGCTTGTTTTTCATTTATTCCTTCTAGTGTTTTGATTTTGTTTTGTAGATCTTTGTTTTTTTGTTCTAATTCCTGGATTTTGTTTTCTAAGTTGTTTATTTCCTTAATTTTTTCGTCTAGGGTGCGACTTACCTGCTCTATTTTTGTCTTTAGCTCTTCTTTCGCTTTGTTTTCCTCGACTATCTTTTTTTGAAGTTCACCTATTTTTTGTTCCTTTTTCTCTAGTTCTTCATCTTTCTTTTTTATTTGGTCGCTTAGGTCTTGAACCTGATTGTTTAGTCGTTCCAACACTTTCTTTTGGCTCTCGGTTAGTGACATCCCTAATAGCACTCCCTCTTTTCGAAGAAGGTTTGTGTAATATTTTATTTAGTGCCTATTAATCCTTTTTCGAGTTTTTGTAGGTTTATTTTTTATATTTAACAATTTATTATTTATTTTAATTATAATTTAATATTATTAAAAGGGTGGTGCTTAAGTTTTATATAGTTGTTTCCATTTTTGTTGAAATAGTACCTTTCCATTGGAGGGTCTATTTGCCAGATGGAGTTGCCCTAATCTGTACGCGCACCACCTTGAAGAATGAAACCGAAGTCAAGGTTTGTGCTTCAACACAGAAAAGCGGCAGAATTAAGCTAATACCATTCAAGTTTTCATGGGACGTAAATATAACTGGCAGGAAGATGCGGATTCGGATCGATAATTTTAATCGCTTTGACGACAAACGTATGCTCTACAGGGGGTTTACCGAGGTAATAGTTTCGTTAATGCCTTTCATCTATAATTTAGCACAGGAGAGCAGTAGACAGGATTTTGAAAAAATTCGCTCCTACACATCTCTACGTGAATTTTTGGGAGATTTGAAAACTATCTCTTCAGCTGTTCTTTTAAATGAGGTTTTCAATTTTAACGAGTTGGATGAATCTATTCTGAATTTAAAGAAACTTCAAATGGTATTTGGTAAAGAAATTCTCAATCTGAAACCAGAAAAACGGTTAAATATTCTTATAAGGGAATGGAAAAAATATTTTGGTCAGGTCATTGACCTTTTTACAAATACTCAGATTAGTATGATATTTTTGGAGTACTATATAGATCTAAATTCAATTTATGATCCCGCCAGATTGGAAGGATTTAAGGAGATACTGAAAGAGATTAAAGCTTATAATATCATTCCCATCATTTCCATAAAGGGTAATGAAGCCCCTAAGGAATTTGAGAACCTACCTTTAGATTTGGCGGTTCTCGATAGCCAGTCTCTTCAGCTTTATGAGTTAATAATAGATATGGCAAGAGAAAAGGATATCAAAAATTTCACTCTTTTTGATATTGTGAAATATCTTCGAGGGGGAACAGCTAATTCGCTAAACGATGTTACTCAAAGAAGCCTAGACTTGCTGGTGGATAACGGCTTACTCGAAAAGAAAGACAAAAGGTACCAAGTGATCCTTTAAAACCGATATTTCGCAGATTCTGGGAAGTTATTTTGGCGATTTGCTTTTCTCAAAATGGTTTGGAGATGCTTCGGCGTTTATACCGGCCCGGCATCCACATTCTCCCAAAAGGGGGAAGTGTTGTGATGAGAAGCTCCACAACCCACCAAAGGATTCCCAAATCCGCGAAAAATGGGTCAAAAAGGTTTTTACACTTTTGAATAGAATAGGGAATGGTTTCCCTTCTGCAACGATAGCTTATTCAAACTTTTCGTCAAAGGTTAAATCTAGTATTTCGAGTATTTTTTGAGGGGTGACTACAATGTAGAACATGTCCGGTTCGAAGTGAGACTGATAAAGTAATCCCGTTCTGAGCAGATCTTTCAGCGATTCGTGCAACTCTCTTGAGTCTGTTTGTACCTTTAATTCTTCGTAAAGTAAGTCGTACTCCTTTTTTATTTCGTTGAGAGACATGTAAGGTTCATAGAGGTATTTTTGAAACACTCTTGCAATTTTTTGTAAGAGTAGATGGGTCATCAAGCTGATTTGTGCTAATGAGTCTATCATGGAAATCTCATCATGCACGGTGAAAATGTCTGAACTTGCTTCTTGAATGTGGAGGGGTAGTATGTCTACGCCACGGAGGGAAATAGGATATATTCTCTTTAATATTTCAATAATTGTGCTCGGCCGCCCAATATCAAACTCCAAAACGATGTCAGTTAAAAATCGAATTATAGAGGGGCGGACAGGCGAGGGGAAAGCTAGGTTTACCCTCTGATGTGTTATGTCCATCAACTCAGTATTGGAGTATAAATCTAGGAAAAGGGTGAAATCGGGTTGTAAACTTGTTCCATATTCTCTCCTGATTTTTCTAGCGTAGCCTACCTTTGCAGTTGCTATAGTAGTTATGTCGAGTTCTTTAGATTCTTGAAGGATTTTTCTATGAATTTGCTGATTGTTTTCGTCAACATCATCCAGTATAATTACCAATTTATTATTTATAGACCTTCTCAACCGACGAAAAATATTCCATAGTTCGGGTAGCGTAGCACCCGTGGGTATCAGGCCTAGGTGTGCAGAGTCACATATGGAGGAGTTAATTTGATACATTATTTCTCTAAAACGCTTATAACAGAAATTAACAAAAACGGGAGTGAAATCAGATTCACTTTTATTGAGTGCAGCTACAGCATATCTGGAAAGCACCGTTTTCCCTATCCCAGAAGGCCCGTAAATCAAAAGATTATTGTTATTATTATCGGATAGTATTTTCTGGAGTTCCTGAAGCTCTTTTTCTCTATGGCAAATTTTTGGAGGAATATAAAGGGGATCGTATATCGCAGCTACCCTTTGAGGAATCATTTCTATAAGCCTCAACCCTTTATATTTCTATTTTTTGTTTAGTATTTAAACCCCACAGAAAATACTTTTAAAAATATGAAAGTAGGGGGGAGACACTTGACCGAAAGTACTATTATGAAAAGCGAGTTTTATCTCAGTATATAGACTAAGTAGAGGTGTATTAATCAGAAAAAGTTTGCCCAAAGTCTGGAAATAGTGTTAGAAGTAAATTAGGTAAATTTAGTTTTAATATAAATTAGTAATAAATGAAACTTATAGTTGTTTGACCGTGACAAAAAATATTTAGTACCTCTCAGTTTAAGTATTTATAGTAACACCACAAATGATGGTGTAGCAAGATGGCCATAAGTGAACAAACTTCGGAAAAAATCAAAGCATTACTGCAAAAGATAGAGGATACTACAAAGCTTGAAGGGCTGGCAGTAATAACGAGAGATGGAGTAAGAATTGCCAGTTCAGCTTCCGCTTCCGTTGATGCTGACATGCTTTCTGCAGCCTCGGCAGCCATGATTAGCACAGGCGAAATGGCCTCCATGCAACTAAACTACGGAAACCTATCAGACATAATAATCAGAGGCGACAACGGGCACATTCTACTCACCAGAGCTGGACCCAACCACATGTTAGTGGCAGCAAGCAAAGACACCTCACAACTAGGCCTTAATCTAGGGGTTATGCGAAGATACGCTAAATCGATTTCAGAAATGATTGGAGTTGCACCGGAAATACTCCCCTCACCCAAAATACCCGCAGCAACAACTATGCCTACACCACCAACACCCAAACCAGTTATCGCAACCTCTACAGTCAAACCCCTAAGACCGCCCCAAATAAGTGCACCAACCCCACCTCGGGCTCCAATACCACAAGTCCCAACACCCCAAGTAGCAGTAGCTCAGACAAACGCAGACGAACTGTCAAGTGACGAAAAGGGAGCTATTTTTGAGGCGCTTAGAGCCCTAGGATTAGAGGATATGGTCAAAATACCGAGTTCTAAACTTGAGGCAAAGAAAGCCGAGGGTGAAAGAATTTAAAAGGGTATTAAAAGCTAAAAATTTCTCCTTACCATATAGCCTCACAATTGATTCAGCGTCATAGCCCCCTATAATTCAAAGAAAAAAGTCAGTAATGATTAGTCCACAGATAGTTTGCAGGTTTTAGAACAAATTGATTCTCGTTTTTTACTCAACTTCTATCCACAGAATTTCTTCCTCTAGTGCGCATATCCCGTTTTCGTAAAATTCACAAAGGGTGCAGCATATCTCGCGATTATCGCATATTTCAATCATGAAGCATTCGTCACAACAGTTAAGCTTAACATAATTCACCATAAATATAACGTCCCTAATGCTAACAGATATTTTAAGTTGTCAATATGATAGTGAAATGGAGTTTAAAAAAGTTATTTTAGAAGGGCGTAAAAAGTTTTTATTGTAAGTTGCCTGCTGGTTGGTTTTTTTGGAGCCCGGTTTCCTTTGTGTTTCTCTTTCCTTTGTTGTTCCTTCTTTTTCCAGAAAGGGGCCTTAATGAGGCTTATTTCTACAGGGAACGGGAATCTCTTTTCTCTGGGGGAATTGCCCCTCAAAAAAAGGCCTAAATCCCAAAGTGCACTAAAAACTTTTTATGCTCTTTTAGATAAGAGATTTGAGGAGAGGAAAAATCTAGAACTTGTTTATGATGAACTGTTTTTTACAGTTAGGTTAGACCCACATCTGGAGCATTTTTTGTTTATCTTAAATATACATTTGGAATGTGTACTTTCCCCACATTTGGGGCACACTACGATTCTGTGATTTTCTCCTATAACTTCGCCGCAAACCGCACACTTGGGTAACTCTGTTCCACAATAAGGACAGAAATCCGAGTCTTTGAATAGAAGCTTACTGCACCCCGGGCAGGTTAAGTCCTCATTTGCGATTTTTCCATCTAGCTTTAGTTCTTCGCTAAGTATTAGTGACTTATTCATAAAGCTACTTATTTGCAGCTGGTGTTCGTCTTTGAGGCGTCTCAACGTTTTTAAAGAAGATGGCTTCACCATTGCTACTTTTTCAGCCAAGGTGTAAGCGTCTTGCAAAATTTCGTCGAGAACGTTAGTATCAGGAGCAGAGCTAATCAATATGTGTATGCCTTTTTCGGTTTCCTCAAAAAAGTCGAGGAACTCCCTGCTTAAATCTTCAGCCTTTATAACCTTGAATAAGTCACTGACCGCCCTTTTATAGCAGGTTCTCAGATCCAAAATTAAAACCACCTTTAAAGTTTTCAAATAACAGTAAGCAGCCGCCCCTTCTAAAATTAACTAGAAATTCACTGTTAAAACCATACTTATTAAGCATCTGAAGAGTGCAGACATCTTTTGGTAATTGTAATTAATTTTGTAAAGCGTTTAAGAAATTTAGAATGGCTTGGTTGAATTCTTCTGGTTGCTCAATCATTACCATGTGGCCTGCGTTTTCAACTATTTTCAGAGTGGACTTCGAAATCTTCTCATTCAGGTAACGAGACCACTTTACTGGGGTCAATTTATCTTCTGAACCAACAATAATTAGGGTTGGTACGCTAACCTCGGAAATTCTGTCTCGCGCATCAAACTTGTTACATGCCGCAAAATCTAAATATGCCGCCTTTGGATTGCATTTTAAACACTCCTCCTTTACCTGTTCCACAATCTTTGGATCCGCGTTCTCCGCAAAAGCCATACTGCCAATAGCTAAGTTAATGCTCTCCCTGAAATTGGTCCTTAGAGCCTCAAGTATGGTGGGAAGCACACCCAACTTGGCTCCTGTTCCCACTAGGACCAAGCCCCTCAAAAGCTCTGGATAATCTAGAGCTAACTGTATGCAGATCGCACCACCCAAAGAATGCCCCACCGCAACCATACTCTCAATGCCTAAGCCCCTCACAAACTCCGCCGCATAATCAGCAAAAAGCTTCACTGAAATCTCATCTTCAATTGGGTCCGACATACCATGACCCGGCAAGTCTAAAAAAATCAAATTATAATTATTGGATAGTGCCCTCTGCGAATCCCAAGAAATGTGACTACCCATAGAACCATGAATAAAAACAACCGGTAAACCCTGACCAACAGACTCATAAAAAATCTTTATACCCCTAATAATCAGAAACGGCAAGACAAATCCTCCTAACCAATTCGTAAATCGAGACACATAGTATAAATAACATTTGATATGTTCCATCCTTTGAAAGACATAGTTCCATTGTGACTCGAACTGTAAAACAGCCTTTCAAACAAAGGGGAATGCCTTTAACCTCTATTACGCCCTCCCATTAGGAAGACGACTATTTTCAACGCCCACATCAGTACCGTGTTTTCTAGAACTATTAAAGCTAGACACTCAGTGATTGAAAACATAATTTGTACAATTGCCCGATTACTATGAAGCCTCATACTCGTACTATAAATGTGAATACTGTAGGTATCATCGGATACCAGCAGTTAGAGTCAAAGCCAAGGCTGTCAAAGTACCAATCTTCCTTTCCTTCATCTCGTTTCTAACATAAAAGAATTTCCCAGACTTAACAATCGAAACCACATGTCGCTTCTTCTTATAAGCCTCAAGATAATCTTCACGCACAATAATTTCATCAAACTCCACCCTACCCAACTCCCTCAAAACATCATCCTTAGAAGACTTAATAAAATCAGTCCGCCGCTCAACAGGAAAAGGAGTGTCACTCAAACTATCCAACAAATCCGCAGTCAAAAACACAACCAAAGTAGACCCTCCATACAATACTTAACAAAAACCATTAAGGTATAAGTTATCAGGATTATCACAAAGACAAGTAAAGGTGATTGAGGGCCCAAGCCGGGATATTCATGAGAACAGCCAAAGGCTAATCCTCAAATTGAAATCCCGAACCAGCCAAACTGGCTACGGAACCCGGGTCAGGGGATGTCTATTATCTTGGAGACACACCCAAGAAAGCCACAGTCCCCGAGGATAAACCAATGGGCTCAGCGTGTAGCCACACTGCTCTACCCCACTTGGGCCTCTTCTTGTGCTAAGCTTGATATCACACGTGCGAATATAAAATTTTTTCGGATTTGTCATTTCGATTTTTGAACTGTGAGGAGGAAATTGTTTTATTTTTATAATTAGTGGAAAAATAGGGAATCTGAGTTTGTGATTTTGTTTTTCGATTTTTGGGTTTAGGGTTTGTGCCACGTGAACATGTAGTATTTTGGTTCCCCTGTGGGAGATACTGTTGCTACCACGAATTTTTTCCGGACGCTGGTTGCGAGACGTCCCGCCCTTACCGTTTCTATGGGGCTGAGCTGTGTTCCTTTTGGGACGACTGATACTATGAGGGGAGCGTGATCTATGCCGGGTCCGTGCTCGTAGACGGAGAAGTCTGCTCCAAATTTAAGCCCGGGTCTGACTACGTACCCTTTTTCTCTAAGGTCTTTGTAGACCGCATATTTGGTTTTAAAGTCTATGTAGGTTTGTTCTGCTTTTTCCAGTAGTTCTTCGGGGGTTATAGCGTGGTTGTCTTGGGCGTCGGTGAGTGTGATTTTTTCTTTTTGGAGTAAGTATAAGGCTTCTAGTAGGGAGAGTTCAAGGGGGCGTGTGAATTGGGGTGATTTTGGTTTTCTTATTCCTAGGGGTTGTCCGTAGAAGCCTTCGGCGTAAAGTTGGGAGCCTTCCTCAGGATTCCATACTATTACTCTATTTCCAGAAATTAGTTCCGCTCTTTTTTTGGTTGGTGCTGTTTTTTCGGTGGCCTCCACTTGTTTTGCCTCCTTTTCGATTTTTGGTGCCTTTTTTCCTGTTCTATTTATCCTAGTCTTGCTACGGCGATTATGCGCACTGCATCAGCCGCTTTTCCAGCAGTGTCTACAGCATCCTCCAAATTGCTCACTACGCTCAATAGGCGTATTAGGGTGCGGTTGTCTATATCTAGTTCAAATAGGGTTTGTTCAATGGCTCGGTGTATTTGGTCCATAAATCTTTCAACTTTGTCTACTTCCTCGGCAGCCTTTTTGGCTCTCTCTGCGTCTTCCACTATGGTGAATATGGAGTCTCGGAGTGTTTCAACGGAGTTTATGGTGGTGTTTACTAGGTTTCTTAGGTCTTCTTTTAGGGCTTCTTTGGGTTTCCAGTTTTTGAGTCCCTTTAGTCTAAAGGCAGTCCCTTCAGCGTAATCGGCGATTTCATCAGTTGTAAGTACTAGGCGCATCAGGTCTTCTCGCTGTATTAATGTTGCGGCGACGCTTAACTCGTCTAGTAGGGCTAGTTTTATTTCTTCGGCTTCGTTTTCGGCTTGCGATATTTTTAATATTATTTTTTCCATTTCGGCTTCGTTTCCCTCAAACCATGCTTCTAGGAAGGGTGCCAGCTCTTTTACTGCAAATAATATTTTTCTTATGTGGTCCTGGATTATCTCTAGGACTATTCTCTCCTTGTTTTTATTTAGGTCAATAGTCATTAGTTTCCTTCCTCTTTCGTGGCTGTCTTATCTCTAAGCCGAATACATTTAAATAGATTCCTATCAGGGTAGAATTAAATTTGACGGTAAGTATTTGGAATTGTAAGTAATGAGAACCCGGAGGAGGAAACCCTCCCAATTTTTGTGGCGGTATGAAAAACCTTTTTTTGAGCTTGGTGAGTGGGGGGAGGATGTGCATCGGCTGGTCCGAAAAAACACGACCCCTACGAGTTTGAGTTTGTTGCTGGGGCCTGTACCCTTTGAGCGGCTACCAAAGTGCTCCACCCTTGAGGGTGAGAGCGTATGGATGTGCGCCGCGTGGAGCCGACGCACAAGCAGGAGGTGCTCCTCCATACTATATAGTACTTCAGTAAACTTTTATAACAGTAGTGATCTATGTTATTGTGGTGTTTGTGATGATTATAGTGAAAGTTACCCGTGATGTTGATGTGAAGTTGTTGCGTGAACTCTGGAAGAAC
>JAHQXB010000129.1 GCA_029856435.1 Candidatus Jordarchaeia archaeon | reverse complement strand
GGGTGTGGGGAAGTTGCTTTATTTCACTTCGTTTTCGAATGCCGGCTGTTGTGAATGTTTGTAGCTTGTTCTGTTTGTTCTATTTCTGGATGGTTTGTGTCGTGACGCCCAGTGGTTGTTTTGGTTCTTTTGGGTTGTATATCTCCTAACTTTTCGGTTCTAGTCCATTCCGCTCACCTATCTGCGGTATTCTTTCCCATAAGAGCTATTGGTAATCGTTTAACCGCCTATGCTAACAGTTCTAAAAAATAGAGGTGTTTCAATAGAATTATGCTGAACTACAGCCGGATGCCCAAGGAGTGATTACACAACCTATTTTCGAAAAAGAAAAGGGAGCGAGGGTTTAAAGGGCATTTTACACTCAATATGGGTGATGCAGATTTATTCGGCTCCATCTCCCTAATAAGGCTCCAAATCGTGAAAGAAGCCCTATAAACACCCCTTTTTTGAGGCGAAACCGAACGATTCTACATCACCCTCAATACGGGAGAATAGTTGGAACTTGAATCATTTTTCTGCGGTTCGTGGATGCGGTGTTCCGTGTCTTACGTTTGCTCGGAAATCTTTTTCTCCATAATCCATATGTCCAGTTCAAGAAAGCTGATTACTATGGGTTTGAACTTTTCGTAGACCTGTTGTAACTCTTCTTCTGTCAGCATTGTCATAATTTGGGGGTTTCTAAGCCACTCATCCCAACCATTCACAGATCTAGCAAGGGCTAAGTTCAAATCGGCGAGAGAGCCAACATACTCCAATCTGTCCCTAGGAGTTTGGTTCTTTATTATCTCAAGAATACGCTTAGTTTCATCCACCCAGACGCTCACAATCATCACCACATAAAAATATCTCTACTTAAAATTTACCTTTTTACACAATTAACCTTTTTGATACCAGCCAGAGGAGCCTCCTCTTCTAGTATGTGGCTTCCCTCCATGCATAATCGTTTGATCGTCTCAAAAAAAGTAGGCTTAACAGGGCTTCCTTCCAAATGAGCCTAAAAAAAGGGGTAAAACTGGCCAACCCTGCACACATACCATGTCAACAAACTACATACTTACAACAAGGCCCCAATAGAAGTTTTAACACCCCATTTTTATTAATTCTATGTATAAAAGGGGCAGAAGAATTATGGAGACAGACTAAAACGGCGAGACACAGCATAAATCATTATCTCCATAGCGTTGTAGGACCCTACGATATGTTTGGGCTCTTAATGGCGATGGAACCAATGTTACAGGACGGCCGGTACAAACCGGAGGCCAGATATATTCTTCTCCGGCTCTTGGGTGACGTTGATGGAGACGGTTGGGTGGAGGTAATAGTAGGATCCTACGATAAGTATGTTTGGGCTTTTAATTGTCCTGGTTCTTACGATGCTGGCAGTTTTCCTTGGACTACGTTCCAACATGACGTACTTCGCACTGGCCTCTACCCTGTTCCAGGTGCTCCATTTCCTTCACTGTTTTTCCTGTTTCTGATTTTGTTGCAGCAACAGCAGGCGAGTCAGTTTATGTTTTTTGCTGGTGTGGGAGTGGCAGCATTGTTGATTGTCGCCTTGGTGGTTGGGTTTCTGTGGTGGCGGAGAAAGTGAGGGGCATAGGTTAAATTGTTCGAGTACAAAATGGGGGTTTGTCCCTTCCTTTTTTGGTTTGGTTGGGTTTTTTATTGCTTTTTACTTCTTTTCTTCTTGAACCCATTTTTTTATCATTTCTATGGTTTTGTCTTGGACACCTTTGGATTGGTCTTTTACTCCGGGAATGGGTTTTCCGAGCCAGTCTTTGTAGAATGAGCCTAGGTCTGGTAGGAATAGGAAGTTGACCATTCCGCCAGGGTTGATTCCGTAAACGTGGAGCATAGCACCGCAGCCGGGACAGATATGTTCTCTCAGTTCTTGGAGTTTGGGTTCGTGGGTTGCGAGGATGGGGTAGACTTCTCTGAATTTTTCTGGAGTGTCCCTGACGTAGATTAGGGTTTTAAGGAGCCAGTTTTCCCGATAATCGCCGAACTCGTATCCACACTTGGCTTTAACTATGGCTTCGCCGTTCTTCTCCACGATGTAGAGGTGTTCATGTATGGGTAGGAGGATTCTCTCTTTCCAGGGCACTTTTTCCTGCAACACTTTGATGTATTTGTCGAATCGATCCTTATCCTTGGGAGCGCTCATCATTTCCTTAAGAACATACCAGGGAAGCTTTCTATTAACTAGGTCTCTAATCACTTCCAGAGAGTATTCGGACACTTCTCATCACCTCCCATATTAGAAGGTAAATTCGTCTGGGAGCTGCCAGAATTCTCTATACTCTTTAGCCCACTTTGGAGAAATTGTCATACACTCTCTCAAGCCTCTTTTGATGTCTTCAGGTAATTCTTTTTTCAAGATTTTCTCACGTTCCCTAAGATACCAGTCTTTGGCTGGAACAGCCCTGGCTAAGCGTTCCTTCCTGATGTCTTCCCTTCGCTTTTTTGTGGCTTCCTCATCGTAAATCCATTTCCTGTTTTTCTCGTCAAAGTTGCATTTGACCCCATACATTTTCTCCGCGAAATCCGCAGTGAGCTTCCCTTCCTCCAAGTCCTTTAGAACTAGTTCAGGATCTCTCTCAATGGGATCTCCGTAGCCAGCACCACCGGTGTAGAATATTCCCACCAAGTCGTATGTCTTCACGTCTTCCCAGTAGGGGCGGTTATGGATGTCGAATTTTTTCGCTTTGAGCTTATTGGATTTCACCATCTCAACCACATCGTTAAAGGTGTGTGGCACTGTTTCCCCTTTTTGGATTAGTTCCGCCATGTTGGTGTCTATTGCAGTTATGCCGTGCCACGCTGGTCCGGGGTAGCCTCCAAACAGTCCAGGTACCCAAGGCTGTTTTGATATTTGTCCCGAGCAGGCTATGTTGAAGCGGCTAGTGTTCCATATCATCCAGAGCGAAGCCCAGCCGGTGCCCCCGCGGTACATTCCGTGTCCCATAGAGTTGGGAACGAATCTGCGTCCTAGGTAGACTATGGGAGCCAGCAATTCCCATAACTCAGCGTTTCCCTGGTCTGACTCTGGGTTCCAGAGTGTGTATCCGCAGTCTATTCCATCAATTACTGCTCTTCCGCCACTCTGGCAGGCGGCCATTTCAAATACTGATAAGCCCACGGTTTCTCCGAACTGATTTATTCCCCCTCCATTGTAAAGAGAGTTTGCCGCTGAGGGAATGAAGACCTCTTCTAGGAATCCTCTTGCAAAGTATCCCTGCGCAAGTAAACTGCCGATAAGCGCATATGTGGGTATCAGTGTAGCCCAAGCGATGGATGTGGCTACATACTTGTAATCCGCATTTACAATGGAACCTTTTGGCAAGTGTTGGGTAACGCAGAGATAGGCTCCATCATTCACTTTTCCATCGTAAGCGAAGATCTGGGTTATTGTTACCCATAATCCCCCGTCCATAGCTGAGGGTGTGCAGTTGTAGGGGTGGTAGCCCCAGGGGCTGGAGCCTTCAAAGTCTATGTGTATAGTACCGTCAGTGTTCACATTAACCTCCACTGGAACTTGGTTGACCATGTCTTCTCTAATTAGGGGGTGCAGGTGTGGTAGTCCCTTCCAGGGTTGGCACTGGAATCCTGAGGCTTTGAATCTGCCGGGGACAAATCTTTCCTTGATTTTGATTAGAAACTCTCTTCTTCCATCTTCTATTATTTCGCGGATTGTTCTCATGTAGTAGTCTATTCCGAACTCTTTGATTACTCTCAATACCTCGTTTCTAATCATTATGGATCCCGCTAGGCGGGCTTTTTCATCCATTATCCACCAGTTGGGCATTCTGCTGCTGACCCGGATTTTATTTAGGTAGTAATTGTAGTATTCGTCGTTTTCCCCCACCTTTTCTGCGCTTATGTGGTATCCTTCTCCGAATCTCTCCGGACTAAATATGCTCATGCTTCCATGCTCGTGGGCACCAACCTCAAGCTCGTGGGTTACCCCACCAGCCCAGCCTATAAGCTCATCCCTGTAAAAAATGGGAATAAGGGTCTGAACATCTGCGGTGTGTACTCCACCGGCCCAGGTTTCATTGTTGGCAAACACATCGCCGTTCCTAATGCCTGGTTCTTCCTCATAATTGTTTTGAATCATCCACTTGGCAAAAGCCGACATAGTGTGGACATGTACTAGTATGCCGGTCGATAAGGCTATAGTGTCACCCTCCGGCGTGTAAAGTCCAAACACCAGTTCTCCGTATTCCCTCACTGCTGGTGAGGCCGCTACAAATTTTACACTCTCTCTCGCCCCTATAACTGCGGTTAGAAGTCTTGAGTGGAATCTTTCATACTTTAGAGGGTCTTCCTCCTTGTTTTTCAACTCCCTGATTCCATAATAGTGTTTGGTTTCCCTAAATAGTCTCTCATCTTCCTCCAAAAGCTCCATTAGGGTCTTCTTTCCATAACCAATTCCCATATTTCTTACCTCCCTATCTCACATTCCATCAGTTTATGCTTTAGTGTACCATATGAATTCATATTCATCGAATTTCACCTTGTATGCCGGGGGCACCACCAACGTCGTTGTGGGATGTTCCAGGATAGCAGGTCCCGCCACTATGTTTCCTGCATGAAGCTTTTCCATATCCCATATCGTGAATTTCGTCCAATTTCCCTTGTGGAAGACATCCCTTTCACCCTTGAATGCTTCGTCTGATGGTTTCTTGCTCCCCAGTTTTCTTTTGGGTATTATTGGTTTCTTGGTTTCCACACGTGCTACTAGACCCACTTCGAGTATCTGGTAGCCGGCTTCGGGGTACTTTGCAGCTTTGGGATAGATGCTCTCATATACTTCCTCAAATTTATCCGTTATCTTTTTCAAGTCTTCAGCCTTCTCCACCCTCTTTACTGGAGACACCACCTCATGGTCGTCTAGCTGGCCCACGTAGCGCACATAGCAGAGATGGTCAAATTTCACCTTGTCTAAGTCAACCCCCTCTGCTCTCAACTCAGAGAGGGCGTGTTGCTCTAAACTCTCCCATCCAGAGTTGATAGCCGACTGCGCCAACTGATTCATGAACACGGCTTTAGGATCACTGGGGGGCAGAACCTGGGCAAGGATACTCTTGTGATAACGGTGCAAGTAATCAGCAGTGGATATGCCAAAAGCCGAGAAGACAGCGGCGAAGGGGAAGGTTATAACATTTTGGAAGGGTAGGTTCTCCACATATCCCCATAAGTGTAGTGGACCCGCGCCACCATAAGACATCAACGTGTACTCAGCAGGGTTGTATCCCCTCGCCAAGAGCATAGCGTAAATATGACTTCTCATCTGGCTGTTGACCAGTTCAATGATACCCATAGCAGTCTCGTAAATGTCGCGTTCGTAGACATCTGCTATTTGCTTACAGGCTTCCAATGCTTTATCCTTATTTAGTTTGATTTTTCCTCCCAGAAAGTTGTCGGGATTCAGGTAGCCCAGAGCGACATTGCAGTCACAGATTGTGGGCATGGGATAGTCGTAGCACATCCCCACTCTAGCAGCGGCGCTTTCCGGACCAAGGGTAAGCCTTTTGGTTTCGGGATTAATTTTTATTACAGTGCCCGTACCCGCCCCAATTGAGTCCATCATAACCATTGGTAGATTCAAGCGGAATCTGGCCACGTCAGGCTCTCGGAGCATAGGAATTATTCCATCTTTTATTATACCTACATCGAAGCTCGTTCCACCAAGGTCTGTACTTATAATGTTTCTTATTCCAAGGAGTCCTCCCACATATAAAGCTCCCAACATTCCCCCTATGGGACCGCTGATTAGTGTTTCGTAAAGGCGTGGATATCTTACGTCTACAAGTCCCCCATACGAGAGCATTGTTAGCAGGTTAAACCTGTATCCCTCCCTCTTTGCTTTCTCCTCTACTTTCAACAGTTGTTTTCTGGAAGGCTCAGCAGCATAGGCCTGGATGAGGACACTGTTGAGTCGAGAGTATTCCCGCATAATAGGTGCTACATCAGAACTTAGAACAACCAGTAAATCCTTTCCCCTCTTTTTAGCCACTTCCCTCACTATTTCTCCAGCCCTTCTCTCATGTGTGGGGTTTAGATGAGAATAAAGAAACATTATGGCAATCGCCTCTGCACCAAGGTCCAAGAGTCTCTCTGCACCCTTTTCCACTTCTTTCTCGTTGAGATAAATAACTGGCATACCCAACATGTCAGTTCTCTCCTCAACTCCGACCACCATGTTTCGGGGAACCAAAGGTTCATTGTGAATGTGAGTCGCCACGTGCAACCTGTCCTGATAGGAGTAGCCGAGCCACACAAGGCCCCTCTCCATTAAAACCATGTCCTCAAACCCCTTACAGGTAATCAGACCAACCTTAATGCCAGACCGTGTCAACAAAGTGTTAATCATAGTGGTGCCTGAGTAAATCGTTGAGCCCACCTGGGACAGTACCTCACTGATACTCATATTCCAGTAGCTTGCAGCGTCCTGAACCGAATTGGCAAAACAAATGGATTCATCGCTTGGAGTGGTAAGAGCCTTCCCAGTGATGAAATTCCCTTCACTGTCAACAATAACAGTGTCAGTCATGGTTCCTCCGGCATCAAGAGAAACAATAACCGGCTTTCTCACGGCAGCCAAAAAATTCTCCCTCCTAAAAACAGTTAGAACTTTTTTGGGAAAACACATTTATGAAGCTATCGCCCACAAACGAGGCCTGCCTCGTCACATTTAAGTGATTGGGGAGAGAATTTCCTTTATGGTGGTTTTTTGGAGTTGACAATGGAGAAGATAAAGTGCGTGCATGGAGGGCTCTTTTGGGCGTGGTTTGAGATATTATAGAGAGAGCAGGGTTGAGAAGCTTTAGGAAATACTGTTAAAACTGTGGTTGCAAGGCACGCACAAGTATAGGGTCACCATACACTTGGACGATGATCTCAAAACGCGGTACAACTGCCCCCCTCGAGGGGGAAGGCTACTGTAAACACATAGTTGCAACCGTAATGGGAAGCAGTGTCGGTCGAGTTCTCTTGCGTAGGGAAGAAGATGTTCAACATTGTTTTTCGTGGCACTTGAGAATCGGGTAATCAATTCTTTTACAGAGTACCCCAGGGTGACTCATTTACGGAGTATAGCAATGCTTTTACCGCTTTCTCAGCGGATTGTTGGGCGTAGAAGCAAGCAGCGTTGAATCTCTCGCTCCTGTGTAGATATTCAGTGGCTTCGAAATCCCCCTTCGCTTCCTCCAGCCATATTCTTGCTTCATCTCTCACTAATTGGCACCAATCCCGTCTATAGGAATTCACGCATTCACAAATGTTAATACAAGATTATTCTCCTTATTAATTATCTAACGCTATTGGGGGTTGTGAAGATTTCCAGGATAGCTTTGGATTCCTTTTTAGGGTGTAAACCGAATAGTGGGACTTATCTCTAATAGTTTTGCCGGAAAAACTGTCCAATCTAATTTTGAGGCTGGTAGAACCATATGTTTAAACAATGCTTCTAGAGGTGTGGTTTTTGGCGTGATCTGATTTTCCTGAATTTACGCATTCTCTCGGTTACCATTCGCTACGAATGATGTTAAAAAAGGGGGTGGAAATGAGTTTTATCCAACCTGTAACAACAGCAAGTTCTTAACACCAAGAGTGGCGATTAAACATATGAATTTCTCAGCTGCGCACCTCAAAACAGGTAACAATAAAAACGTGTTAAAACCCACTTTTCGCATTTGAAAATTCGTCGGCAGAAAAGTTTCCTTTCTCGCATCTAAATTTTTCGAGAAAAAATCCACTAGACAAGTGAAAAAAGTAACATAGACAAACACACCCAGAAAGAAACAATCAAAAAGTGAAATGAAAAAAGTTAGATGATACTTAAGGACAGTGATTAAATAGCACCAAAAAGGGTTGAAACGTTCAATAAGCAATAGAACACATCCAAAAAATTGATGTATTTAGATGTTCATTAATCTTGTCTGAATTGTGCAGTGGGCTCGGTTTCCCCTCCCCACGCAGTGTAGATTCGTTCGATTTCGCCTCCGAAAGAAGCTTTCATAGGGCTTCTTTTCTGATTCAGAGCCTCGAAATGAGGGGTGGAATCGGACTAATCTACATCACCCCCTCCCCATTAAGAGTACTTGTAAATGTTAAAGAGAGATGGTTTGAGGTTGAAGTGGAAGAGTCATATCTCGATAGCAAAGGCGATAGCGGCTTCCATAGGTTTCCCGAAGGATTTAGAGAAGGAGTTTGTCCAAGGCTCCATTGAGCCGGATAAGCGTCCCGACAGAGTGGTTGGTGTGAGTGGGCGGGGAAGAGTTTATGTGGCTCGCGCACCACACCACAAACCCAGCCTGAGTATAGTTATGAAACACGTTTGGGACGCCAGAATATCATACTTGAACAATGATAGTGCGGGTTCGGTGAGGAGTCTGGGGAGGGCTCTGCACTACGTCCAAGACAGTTGTGTCTCAAAAGGATTTCTAGGGCTATCACACGGATCCCGAGAGGAGGACTTGCTCAGCCAAATGGTTTCACTGGAATTTATTGAAGCTGGCTTCAAGGAGGCTGTTTGCTCGCCCCATTACGTAAAGGACACCATTAGAAGCGTTAAGCCGAGTACCGATTCGAAAGAAATTATGCGCCAAGCTTGCCTGTACTCGGCTGCCATAACCAAAGCTGTCCTAGGGGAGAAAAAGCCGTCAACCAAACTGCTAGAAGATTACGAAACAGCCAAAGAGAGGTACAGGAGGAGAACAATCCCAATATCCACGGGAATATCCCTAGCAATACTTTTAGCCTCCATAACCGCATTCATACTTTTACACTTAGAATCGTGGCAACTGGCACTCCTACTCACAACCAGCATATCCGCCGGATACCTCACACAAAAATTAGACCACAAATACCACTATTTAAAAGAGGAAGCAAAATGGTTCACAACCAAATAAACAAACCCCAATAACTTTCCAGTGACAAATTACATTTTGCTCCGTTTCCAACTTACCAAGTGGCAAAAAGGCCAATTTCTTCAAAAATAAAATAAAGAAGCTGGAAGGGAATAAACGCAAATAAAATAAATTTATATTGAGACAGAATTCCTTATGCTGATTTTTTGTGGCTTCCCAGCCCTGCCTCCATTACGCCTCCCGGTCCCCCTTTTATACATATTTACGGTGAAAACTGGGAGAGTTTGCCTCAAGAACCTAGCCACCAAAAAAGTAGTTTCGACAAATAGGAGCACCGCTTGAACATGTGTTAAAAAAATCAGTGAAAAAGAAGGCACTGTTAACCTAGCGTCACTTGTTGTGGGCAGGTTTGTGGTGTGTAGAAAATGTCTTGGTTTAAGCCTAAATTCGGCGTTCAAGGAAGAAGAAAATACTCATTTAAGGCGTAGAAGGTGGGAAAAGTTGCAAAACAGCACTACCTCGCAACAGGAGACGCTGAGGAAACGGTGCCAAAAAGAACACCAAAATGTTTTTATTCCCCAGGGAACTCCAACTATTCTTTGGGGCGTATGTTAGGGCAGAGACCGCCTCCCACGAGACTGGCTCTCTGAATACTAGGGTAACTGAGGCGTTCTCTGCTTTAGCCCTCATCACATCTCTCATCCTCCGTTCTTCATTAAAGG
>JAHQXB010000108.1 GCA_029856435.1 Candidatus Jordarchaeia archaeon | reverse complement strand
CATCCAGCAACAGTTGGTAGCTCCACCCACACCCCACACTGCTGTACAGTAATCCAAATAGAGGGAGCGAGAGGACGGTGTACGGTGAGGGGAATCGTAGTGGATGTCAGATAAGAACAAACAGGATAGGCGGTGCAGTGGGAGGTGTAAAACGTTTTTCTCCGCATCATATGCCGATGCAGTTGAAGGCTCACCCCACGCCCTGCGTCCTCAAGCAACAAAAAAGAGACTAGAAGAATTATGGGACAACCTATTTTATTATTAGTGGTTGAATTCTTAGTAGTTATAATTAATGAGCGATTCAAGCTCGACAATGTTAAATTGATTTGGTTCCCGTATCTGGCGTTATTAAGTGGTGAAAAATCTTTTTTAAGCGTAATAAGAGAGAAAATCGGAAAGAAACAAGTTACGATAAAACAAATTTGACATTGTCAAGTTGGAAAATTATTGGAAATTAGTGAGGCAGGTTTCAAAGAAACAGTTTATCTAGAAAGTAAGAAGATCTTGGTGGAGTATTCTTTAGGAAATGTGGAAAGAAATCTGTCAGGCATACGTTGAATGTGGTTCTTGAAATGATGGAGGTTGGGTCTAGAAAAATTTTTGAAGTCGATTATCTAAAGGGGTAGAGCGCTAAGTGCATTGGTTTAGCGTTTGTCTTTTGGGTATGATTATATGATTGGCATAGTTAATGGGGGGGTTTGTGTATCTATTTGGCTTTGTATTTTATCTGTAAATTGAAAAAAAGGTTGCTGTTAAAAGGGGGAGTTTTAGCAGTCTGAACCGCATTTGCATGCAGTTTTGGTTTCTTTCTTTGGGACTTTTTTGATTTTCATTGTCATCACCATTTGTTCTGTGGATATAATTGAAGGGCAATATATAAATTTTTTTATTTAGTTATATGATTATTAATATTTTTATCTTAAAAAGTAATATTATTAATCTAAAAACAGTAGTAATACTAATTTGAAGAATAGTAATATTAAAAATTGGAACAAAAACACATCAAAACCCGAAGAAATACGAATAATTTTATCTGTTTCGGCTCGTTCAAAACAGTGGGGATAAAAGTGTATCCGCTCTTGCTAGATACATTGGTTATAAGAAATTTGGAGAGTCCAATATTGTATGATTACCTGAAGGACGAAATCTTTGAGCTGGATGGGGAAGCTTTTGAGGTTCTTAAACTTTTTAATGGGAGTCACAGTGTTGAAGAAATTTCGAAAATTACTGGCGCGAAAATTAAGGATCTGAAAGTTTTAATAGATTATTTAATCGAGGAAAAGCTTATAACTGATAAAAAAGTAGATAAGGGAGTTCAAAAAGGTAGTTTTGATAAATCGCCAGTTCCGTCGCTTAGAACAATTCTGGTTCACATTACTACTAATTGTAATCTTGACTGTGTTCACTGCTATGTGGATAAAAGTCAGAGGCTGGAAATGGAGCCTTCTGTTTTTTATGATGTGGTTAAGCAGTTCGACCGGCTCCAAGGGTTGAAAATTCTTGTATCAGGTGGTGAGCCTCTTGTCCACCCTAAATTTTTTGAGATGATGCGACGTATCCAAGGAATAAAAATCCGTAAAGTGCTTTTAACAAATGGAGTCTTATTGGATGGAAAAAAAATTCGAAAATTGAGGGAGTTGGTTCAAGAGGTTCAAATAAGTCTTGATGGGACAAAAAGTCATGAACAGTTTAGGAGGACGAAAAACATTTTTGGTAAAATAATTGAAAGTATAAGGCTCTTAAAGGAAAGTGGGTTTGTGGTTAGTGTATCCACCATGATACATAAGAAAAACTTGGAGGAACTGCCCACGCTGGGGAAAATCCTTAGGGATCTAAAAGTTGATAACTGGTATTTGGATGCACCAACAGTCACAGGAGAGTATAGAAACAACAGTTTATATTATTTAGAGCCACAGATCGCAGGTAATATTTTAAGAAAGTATGGTTGGGGAGAAAAACTCTATTATGAAAGCCAAACATATGCCTGTGGGGCCCACCTCTGCACTGTAATGGCTAATGGGGATGTTGCTAAATGTGGATTCTACTATAGCCAGCCTGTGGGAAATATTAAAAGCAAATCGTTGAGAGAGTGCTGGGAACTCATAAAGGAAAAATACATTTGGGAACAAAGAGATCTTAGATGTTTCAAAGAAGGATGCGAACATTTGAAAGACTGTAGGGGAGGATGCAGATACCGAGCTTACATTGATACAGGCGACATTATGGAAGTAGACAGAGTGAAATGCTCTTATTACGGTGTGAGAATATAGATATTGGAGGACTATTATTGCAGGGTTCAGAATCTGAAAAAATCGAAGAGATACTGTTTAATCTTGTTTGCCGGAAAAACTGTAAATTCTATAAAGCTAGTGTTAATGAAAAGGACAGAGGAAAGTATCAGTGTGGAGCGTACCTCGGCCTTAAAAAAATGTTAATAGATGGAAAAATAACTGTAGACAACCTCCAGAAACTACTCAAAAACATAACCTGTCAAGAAACAAGTTAAAAAGGAATGTTTGAATATAAAATTTGAGATTAGGGGAAGCACCATTGGCCAATTTAGATAAGTACGATAAAGTATTGATAGAAATAGTTTGTAAACACTCCTGTAGGTTCTACAAACAAAACCAAGAGGAAAAAGAAGAAGATTTTAGATGTGGCGCCTACCTAGTCATCAAAGAAATGCTCAAAGAGGGAAAAATAACTGATAAACAAATTCGAGAAATCTACAGAAGCGTACCGAAAAAAGCGCAGGTTTATACTTGATAATGAGGCTAAATTAAATTTACTCTATTTTTATTTGTGAGGTGAGATGGTTGAGTGTTGACATCAAGCTTTGGAAGGATGTTGATTTGCATGACTGCATTTTTATAACTGGCTTTCATAGTGTAATTGGGGAAACCGGGTACATAGCAGTCAGACATTTAGTAAAAGCTCTTAAGCCCGAACGTATAGGTTTTATAGAAACTGCTCTTTTGCCACCAATTACTAGTTTGGAGAATTCCCGACTAACTTTTCCCTTTGAACTTTTCAAAAGTGGAAATCTAGTAATTCTTTTCCCACGAGTGATACCTTACCGTGCAGAGCAGAGAAGGTTTGCGGAAAAGGTGGCAGAATGGTTGGTTAAACACCATTTCAAAGAAGCTGTACTAATAGGAGGCTTGGACAGTCAATTTAAGTCGGGAGACTCAGAATTTAGAGTGGTGCCCACCAGCGCAATGCTTCAAAAAGCACTGGACAAAAAGTTCATTCTACTAGAAGAGGAGTTAAGTGTTTTCGGTCCTCTAGCATTAACTCTAACTTACCTAGAAATCAACAATTTTCCCGCGCTTGCAATACTACCCTTTGCCCAAAGGGGAAGACCTGATCCTCGAGCAGCCGCCACGGCCATCGAAAAAATCAATCTTTTACTCGGATTATCTATTCCCACAACAGAACTAATTAGAGACGCCCACGAGATAGAGGAAGAAATTGGGAAAATACTGAAACAACAAGAGGAGAGAGAACTGAGACGCGAACCGCGAGAAGACATGTATATTTGATAGGCCCTCCACTTCCTCCTACCCCCGTGCTTGCACATAACTTTTTTTCATGTATTTATGGCAAGATTTGGGTTTTTATAAAAAAGCAACATAATAGGCGGAGGGATACATTTACGTTCGAAGCGGATTCTGAAGCAAACAGATTTCTTGGAAAATATTTTTTAGATGTCTACGCTATAGTTTTTAATAATTTTTGAGAAGCCTACCCAAAGAATATGTTTTACGGGAACCTTTTTACGTCCAAAATAATTATGAGCTTTTACCTCTAAAGGGATATATTTATTACACTTTATTGTCAAAATATTCGGAAAAGGTTACGAGTGGAATTGACATAAATGTGTCTAATCAGAAGGTACACAAATTGGCGGAGGAAACACACGTAGTAGAAATCAAAAAGAGAATGAAGGCAGTGGAACTATTAAAAATTATGAAAAAAACCCATACCTATGAAGAATTATCTAAAATTACAAAGTTGCCGATAACCGTCCTCAACAGATACGTTAAAGGACATGTGCTTCCTAGCAAAAGTCGAGCAGATGAGTTATTCGAAGTATTCGACAAGGAGTTCGATTTAAAAGAAGAGATCTCAAGAAGAATTAAATTTGATGGACGAGGATACTTTGATAATACTGAACTATTAGGGGATACCATACTTCTAAGAGTAATCTCACAGATGGTGTCTGAAAAGTTTGCTGGGAAAAACGTCACCAAAGTTTTAACAGCTGCGGTGGATGGAATTCCAATAGCAACACAGATAGCGAACCTGTTGGAAGCCCAGCTAGTAATCGCAAAAAGAAACCGAGATGTGGGAGTCTCCAAGTTTTTAGAAGAATCGTACAGTCCTTCATTTTCTGGAGTTCTTATGACACTCTACCTGCCAAAGGGTGCCCTAACCAGCAGGGATAATGTGCTAATAGTTGACGATATTGTCCGCTCAGGGGAAACACAAAGGGCTTTGGTAAACCTCGCCGAAAAATCGGGGGTTAAAATAGTTGGGATATTTTTCATAATTTCAATTGGTAAAAGCTGGGAGAAAAAAATTAAGGCTCCACCTAATGCCATCGTGGAAGTAGCTCTTCACCTACCAGAGCCCAACATCTCCTCATAGAAAAAGGGGGATGCTTTTTGTAAGAGAGGGTTTCGCCGAGCATATTTCAAGTTATCTATCAAAAAATAATATAAGTTGTTAGATTAATCCCAAAATTTTTTGATGTAGAATGTTATTTCCTGCTGCCACAAGGTTTTGTTTTTTAGTCAGATCAATTTTGCCCTCAATAGGGTCACCCTTATCATCTGAAATAATTCCACCCGCCTCCTCGATAATGAGCTTTGCCGGGGCAAAATTCTCAGGGCTCAAAACATTTCTCAAATCCAAAAAGGCTTCGTAACCCCCTGAGGATACATAAGAGAGTTCAAGAGAGTTCGACCCGATTTTTCGAATCTTTTTCGCCTCCCTCAAAATGGGGATTATCCTATCCAAATCTGATTTATTTGGAAAATCCAAATCTATTCCCACAATAGCCTCCGAAAGATCCATTATATGGGAAGGAGATACTTTTGCACCATCAAGATAAGCACCCCCACCCCTAAGAGCATGATAAGTTTTCCCCGAAATTACATCCTTAACAATAGCGATTTCAACCTCTTCAAAATAAGGCAAAGGGGCAACAGCAATAGCAATAGCGCTCAATCCAATTCCCCTCGAAATGTTAGTGCTCCCGTCAACCGGATCAATTATTACGTAAACATCGTTTCCCTCTTCCACTTCCCCTGCCTCCTCGGCTAGGAAAGTTATGTTTTTATAGATTTTCCTTATTTCACCCATAATATAGTCTTCAGTGGTTTTATCAAAGGCCCTAGTTGTGTCCCCCTTTACATTGTAACCCAAAATTTCATTTGCTCCGAGACCCTCCTTAAGAAGCTTAATACGTGCTCTTTCAGCCACATTCAACAATAGTTTCAAATAGTTCTTTTTTGCCAATAATAAACACCCTAAATGCCTTTTTAACTACCCAAAATTTTTGGAACCTTAACTTTTTTAGTTTATGTCGTGTGACAGTTCAGACTTTAACCGCATTGTCAAATGTTTTCTCCTTTATATATTCCAGAGTATCCCTCTGACGGTGAGGACAACTTTAGGAAAATAAGTTGAAGCACACGTGCATTCTTCTCTACTGCGAAGCCATGCGGATTACTCACTATAAGGAGAGACTCACAACGGCCAACATATCCGGCATCAAATACAGCTGACACTATGCTTGCACCGCACCTTAAAAGTGTAGATCTAGTTTTTCCAATGGCCAATATGTCTTTAGGTAAATCTACAATTTCGTTATAAATAATCTTGTAGGCTCCAGGATCCAACTCTAACTTGTTCTTGAACTCTAATGGTTCAGTTTCTGAAACCCGCCTTCTTTTATTTGAAAAATCCACATATCCCCAATCCTTGAAGGCATGAATCTCTCTTAAGGAAAGGTCGAAACCATTGGGGGTTAACTGCTTATCCAAGTCAATGTATTCTCGGACAAGTTTCCCTTTAAGAATCATTTCTCTAATATCCTTTCCACTCAGAATAGAGCACATCCAGATCCTATCCAAAAATCATTGATTTCCCAACAAGTATGAGGAATGGCGGGCCTGAGAGGATTATCAGCATATCAAAGTGTTGGTACGCTTTTGAACCCCTGATATCCGGCTCCGAAGGCCGGCGCCCTATCCACTAGACTACAGGCCCGTCCTAAAACTTTACAACAAAAGAGTTATATCAATTTTACTGAATATCATAACGGTGTACAATTTCTATTTTCTTTTTTAATTCTGAAAAGTTTCATCTTTCACGTTATTTTTTCTAGTAAAACTATGTTTTTTTAGGCGTTTTCGAGGTTGAAAACTTTTTTTGACTTTTACCGAAGAAGATTCTTTTAGGTGATAGATTGGGTGGCTGATCTTGAAGCGTAATTATTGGAAATACCGTGTATAAACTGGATTTTTCAAAGGAGGAACGTTTTGTTTCTTATGGGAGTAGAAATATTTTTAGGTTATCCCTTTGGTAAGTTTCACCAAGCAATTTGATTAAACTCAAGAATTAGTTCGTTCGGAGAATAAAAGAATGAAGTATGTTGTTGACACCAGTATACTACTAGGTTCGACTCTCTCCAAAGAGATAGAAGAGGGCAGCCTGAAGGATCAAAAAGATATAGAGATAATCATTCCCCAGACAGTTCTGGCAGAGATTGAGCATCAAGCCAACAGCTCCAAAACCAGTGGGATGGTGGGACTGGAGGAGCTTCGAAAAATTCGAAGACTTCATAATCAGGGAAGAATAGTTCTTACCATTACTGGCGAAAGACCGAGCTTCCAAGAAATAGCACAGGCTAGCGTTGGGGCGCTCGACGAACTTGTGCGCAAAGAAGCTAGAAAAAACGGTGCAATTCTTATGACCAGTGATTATGTTCAGGCGGTCATATCCGAAGCTGAAGGTATAGATGTAATGTTCGTACAGAGGGAACAGAGGGAACCAGAACTGAAAATACAGGACTTCTTTGCGCCAGACTCACTCTCAGTACATCTGAAAGACGGCGTACCCCCCCAGACGAAAAGGGGAAAACCTGGAAACTGGAGACTAGAGAATATAAGCGATGAGCCCATGACTCTGCAGCAACTTCAGAAACTTGCATCCTCAATAATTGAAAGTGCAGAAGTAGACAAGGACTGCTTCATTGAAATTGACGAAGAGGGAGCCACAGTGGTTCAACTCCACGAGTACCGAATAGCTATAACCACTCCTCCCTTGTCTGACAGGATGGAAATTACCGCGGTAAGACCTTTATTATCAGTAAGTCTAGATGACTACCATTTATCAGAAAAACTAAAAGAAAGATTAAAAGAGAAGGCCGAAGGCATATTAGTGGCAGGTCGACCAGGAGCAGGAAAAAGCACTTTTGCTGGCGCCCTCGCAGAGTTCTATCAAAAACAGAACAAAATTGTAAAAACATTAGAAAAACCCCGAGACCTCCAAGTGGGACCCGAAATTACACAGTACACAGCACTCAGAGGGGACATGGAAAAAACTGCAGATATACTCCTTCTAGTAAGGCCAGACTATGTAATATACGACGAGTTACGTAAAACTAAGGACTTTCAAATCTTCAGTGACTTGAGATTTGCAGGCGTAGGCCTAGTTGGTGTAGTACACGCTTCAAGAGCCATAGACGCCATAGAGCGTTTCATAGGCAGAGTGGAACTAGGACTAATAAGTAGAGTTATAGACACAGTAATCTTCATAGAAGATGGAGAAGTAGACCAAGTACTCTCACTCAGACTAATAGTAAAAGTTCCATCGGGAATGACAGAATCAGACCTAGCCCGCCCAGTAATAGAAGTACTAGACTTTGAAACCGGACAGCTACAATACGAAATATACACATACGGCGAACAAACCGTGGTAATACAAATAGGAGGGGAAACAAGAAGGACACAAAGAAAAAAACAAAAAAGGAGAGAAAACCTTGAACCACAATCTAAAACAGTTATACCCGTGGAAGCCGAATTAAACCGAAAACATGTAGTTCTAACAGTACCCCCCGAATATGCAAAAACCTACCTACAATTCTATGTGGACGACGAACCCTTATTCACATCAAAAACCAGCAGAGACGGACAAATCCGCATAAGAAAATCCACCCTCTATGGAAAAAAACTAACGGAGCATATTAAAAACCGAAGAAACATATACGCAAAAGAATAAAAACGCTAAAAACAAAAATTCAATAAAAAAGTTCTCAAAAAAGTGGACCGGTGGCCTAGCAGGATTTCTAAACAGACCTGAAAGGGCGCAGGCCTCCTAAGCCTGATGTCGCGCGTTCGAAACTGTCAAAACCTCAAAAAAACAGCGAAAATCGCGCCCGGTCCGTTACCACTCTATTTCTTCCTCAAAACCTTCAAACCCTCAACTGACCCAACATAAATTGTCTCAGCCATTCCCACAAACAAACCGTTCTCTACAACGCCCGGTATGAATTTCAACTCCCTCTCCAAGGCTCCCGGATTCGATATTTCTGGAAAATGGGCATCCAGAATAAAATTACCATTGTCTGTTACCACAGGCCCCACCTTTCCAGATCCCTCCCTTAGGACTGCTCTGGCGCCTTTCCCCTCCAATCTAATTTTCACTAGTTTCCAAGCCATTGGGATAACCTCTAAAGGAACTCCTCTAGTTTCCCCAAGACGTTTAACAAGCTTTGAAGAGTCAACAATAATAATCAAATGTTCTGTAGCTGATGCAACAATCTTCTCCTGCGTCAAAGCACCACCACCACCCTTAATAAGGTTCAAGTCTGAATCCACCTCATCTGCACCATCAACTACCAAGTCAAGGGAGGGATGCTCCACTAATGTCGTTAAGGGAACCCCCTGCTCCGCCAACAGAATAGCGGACTGATAAGAGGTAGGCACCGCCAGAACCCTTAAACCCTCTCTCACCATTTCACCCAAAAACTCAATAAAACAGGAAACAGTAGAACCGGTACCAACACCTATTACCATATCGTCTCTAATATGCTTAGCTGCAGCCGAAGCTGCCAGCCTTTTAGCATCATAATTCGCCACTAAATCACCACACAGAGGAATAAACAAAGAACACCACAAACATTAATCAACATATCGCCCAAAAAAGAATTTTCTCTAAAAAACATTGCAAGAAGCTCCAATGAGTTTACTATTTAGTATAGGTTATTTGTTTAGGTTCTGTTAACTGTTGAACTCCGCTTTTTTCGCCCCCTTTTTGGCGCTTCCAACCCTGCTAGGCGTGAAATCTGCCATAAAGCAGGGAGTTTAAATCCATGTTTCCAACACCGAAACCACCACGGAATGTTAAAGTGTATAAAAATCAGAACATTGAAAAAAGTAGACTTATTGAGAAGCTCCCCACAAAAAGGAAATTTAAAAAAATCAAATAACGTATATATTTAGCTGTTGTGATCGAATAACGGATATTGGGGCTCTAAACCTTGAAGGAGGGCTTATTTGGACTTTTCTGGATAATGTCCCCCACTCTGGAAAAGAAAAAATAAAGTAGCCCTCCTTTC
>JAHQXB010000093.1 GCA_029856435.1 Candidatus Jordarchaeia archaeon | reverse complement strand
TGTGTAAAAATATAGCCCATAGGGTAACGAGCTCTATGGGATGGGGGAGCCCTGAGCCCCCCGAACCAGCAGATGAGGAGATGGGCGTAAAGCCTACTCTAAACGCTGGAAGCCCCGTCCGTTGGGGCGGGGTAGTTCACCTCCCCTTACATTCCTTCCCTCCTAGCTACAATTACAGGTGGCGAAAAATACAATATAAAAGCCGCCATCAAATCCTAAACTGCCATAAACATTTCCCAACGAAAAACTTCAACAGATGAGCGCAGGGAGTTTTAAAATTGGATGAAATCACACCATTACGAAACAGATTGGGAAAATGTCGAAACAATAAGCATCCGCGCCCACCCCGCCCCCTCCACATATTGCCACGCGGGGACGTATTCTAGGCGTAGATCTGGGAATCGGAAACCTATTGTGGACGAATCCAAAAAATAATAGAAGCTTTAAAGAGGGTGGAGTAGAACACCGGTGGCGTTCGCACTTGGATTTCATCAGAGCAGGCATTTTTCTACAATGAGCCAGAAAAATTTGGAGGCTGGCGATGCCCGCTAAGAATAGATCCCGCCAATTATCGTGTGGTGTCGAAAGGAAGACGCGCAGTGGAACTTAGCGTGATCTCGGCTAAGGACATGGTTTCGGCAGAGACCCTTAATGGCAAAATCGGGAAACGCTTCGAACTAGTTGAAGTGCACCAGGGGGGAGGGGCAGTTTCTGCACGAATAAGAATTCTTGGCTTTTTAACGGCAAAAGGCTATCACAATCCATTCGCTCTGTGGACTCTGATACAGGTTCCAACTGGAGATGAGGGCAAAGGAAAACTTATAGTTCCAGTTGTCAAGGGTGCTCAGCCAGTTCACTATTTTGATCCCATTCCAGGCTCTTACCTCAGAGTCTTTGAGAACCATGTGGAGTTCACCATCGATGGACAGAGAGAATTAAAGTTGGGCATCCGCCCAGATGATTTACCCAACCCGCAGGAAGCCAGAATGGAGTACCGATTCATGAAAAATGGAAAAAATGTTCTTATCTAAGTATTTTCGCTAACCGGAGCCAAAAGTCAGGATGAATGCGTAGATCCAAAGTCAAATCCCCACCGGGATGCGAGCGGTAATCCAGTCATAAAACTCAGATTCCAAATCATCAGGACTAGAATTTGGAGAATTGGAAATTCAAGGTGCAAGGGCGAAAAAGCATCCAGACGACAGACTGGAAGCAAACGAAGACGTAACAATCAACTTCAAAGTAGAAACTAGCTAAACAAGACCTCATAGAAAGCCTGTAATTTTTATATTTGAAAACAAAATTTGACCACATTGAAACTTTTGAGCTCTAAAACAATTGTGAAATTATCGCAAGGCGTGTCTGTCATTAACACAACTATTGCCCAAAAAAGGCGTGAATTCTTGAAAATTAAAAAAGCTTAAAGAAAAAGCAAATGGCAATTCAAAAATGGGAGGGATGATTTGTTTCCTTATATTTGTGGCTAGCTTTCGTAGCTCTGCTTGCACGCTTGCACGATGATGTCCACAAGCTGGGATTCCTCAAGCATACCTATCTGAACACCTTCAGGGTACATTCCTCCCTTCCTAAACATCCAGTTAACCTTCTCCCTGATAGACGCCACGTCCTTCACTTTCAAGCCGATAAGCTCCTTCTCCAGCTTTTCAAGAGCGTCACCTGGAGCCATCTGTAAAGTGCCTGTAAACATTATATCCTTTATTGTGTCTCCTTCCCTCAAAACATAAGTCCTAATCAGCGGGCCTCCCGATATCTTCAAGAATGCTTTCCCTAGATGTGTTCCCTCCGGTATTTCCTCAAACTTTTTCTCGGCTGACCTTGCAAATATCCACTGTTCTGAATGGAACTGCTTGGTAAACTCTTTTACGTATTGAAACTCAAAGTCCTCCCATTTCCCCTCTTCTACCTCGATGCCGAAGGCCTTTTTGAAGGTCTGCAGAGTAATTTCAACCCAGTCTTGGCGAATCCTATCTATCTCCTCTAAGCCCTTGGGGTACACGCCAGCCTCCTCAAGATTCCATCCTCTCTCCATTACGTCCTTGAGAACCTTGTCGGCAAATTTCTCCGCTGGAGATACTAAGACTTTACGCATAAGTTCGCTGGGCTTTGTACAGTTGGGGAACCAGGCGAACCCCATAGCGTTAAATAGTCCCGAAGAGCCGCAGCCCATAAACTTTCTCCAAGTCTTCTTGTTGGGATCCCAAATCTCCATGTCGTTCAGAGGGCGGTACCTGATGGGAAGCTTGTACCTCTCACTCAAAACATCTGCACCCGCGCCCAATATCTTCATCAGCACCATGTCTGGCGCCGATGGCAGTTCAGGGTGCTTATCTTTATTCCAAACCAAGCCCACAAAGGGCTCAGACCCCGGCTCTGCGTAAATTACGCCTCCACCAGCTACAATGCCTCGGGTGATCTTTATTCCGTTTTCAACAGCAGCCTCATAGTTAATGTCTCTCAAAACGTCACAGTAACGCTGCAGAAAAATCGCCGGCTTGTCCAAATAATAAAACGCTACGGTGTCTGGGATTTTTCCCTCAGCTGTGGCCCTCAGAGCCGCGGGAATAAAGCCACTGTACCAGTCCGCCACGTCAGTTGTCGTGGTCACCATTCTCCATTTTTTAGTCATTCCATCTTTACCTCCATACCTTATTCAATCCTAACTCAAATTTTTTAAGGTTACCTAATTTTATTGCGGTGTTATATTATAAATTTTGTCAAATCCAACCATAACAATCATAGTTTAACTTACTCCCACCCTGAAAAAATCATAAAAGCCTCATAATCACATTCTTTTGAGACGAAGCCGAAATATTCCCCCCTTCAACCACCAAAAATTGGTGAACTTTTTGGGAACTCACCAAACTCCTAACTGTTCCCCCCAACACGCTGCTTCTAAGCTGCAAAATCTCAATTTAAAAATGGAAAGTATGCAGAATAAACATTAAGCCCAGTTTGGAAGCCCCAACAATCTCCACCACTATTTTTAATATTCGTTGCAGGTAGGATGCCCCAATAAGATAGTTTGATAAAATGTAGCAATTCTAAAAGTGTAAACTATCAACCTGTTCCTCGTTCGCTTCTCCTGGCATATTTTAACCTTCCCCTTACCGATTGCCGCTAGTATAGAATCCACACTATTCTCGTCACAGTCTATTGCCGTTAAACCATTCCCAACATTCACATGGTAGTGGGCGTCGCTGCCCGCCACTATGGGTAAACCCAAATTGTGGGCTGCTATCTTTGCCCTAGTGTTGACACACCTAAGTTGACTGGCGTTAAACCCCTCAACAGCGTCAAACCCAGCATCATCCAAATGTTTTCCAACGCCTCCCCAGCCAAAAGGGTGGGGAGCAATAACTAGAGCACCCATACCCCTCAGTATTTCCACAGCTTCGACAGCAGAAAAGTTGCCCATATGCCCCTTAGGTTCATTTTTTATCCCTAGTGCGATTATATCCCCTTCTCTACATTTGACCTCAATGCCCGGTATTACTAGGAAATCCTTATCCAATTTTCTTGCTATTTTTGAAGCTACTAAACCTCCTCTTAGTGTGTCGTGGTCTGTCACTGCTATACCTGACAATCCCTTTCTCATTGCTGTTTTAACCACTTGTCTTGGGGTGCTTACCGCATCTGGTCCCCAAATCCAGTGTTGGGAACACGTGGTGTGGACATGTAAATCCATTTTTTGCATTTAATCGCCGGCAAAGGTGTTTTTCAGGTTTCGCCACACGGTGGGGGCTTTATGGCACGGAATAGTATGCCTATTTTTTTAGAATAGATGCGGCCCATACTTTTTGTGTGTTTTTCCTGGATAATTTTCGTTTTTCCCTTCCTTATGGCTTCCTTTACCGCGTCTATGGAGAGTTCATCAATGTCCAAGCCAGTTACACCATTTGCGATTTCTTCTGCAATGTGGGCGTCGCTACTTGCCACTGTCGGCAGCTTCAATTTCCTGGCTAATTCCTTCGCCTTCGTATTGTAGCGTGGTAGGATGTGGGCGTTAAAACCCTCCAGTGCATCAAATTTTAACTTTTCCACGAGTGAGCCCAGCCCCTCTCTTCCGTAGGGATGGGGCGCAACTACAACTGCATCCTTCTCCCTCATTTGCCCCACGGCTTCTGCAGCAGTCAGAGATCTGCTCTTAATGGTTAACTCTTCTAGCACACCTATTCCAAGGACATCTCCACTCCTAGACTTCACCTCAATGCTAGGAATCACCAAGAAATTCTTATCTATTTTTTTGGCGATTTTTGCGGCTAGTAATCCGCCCTTAGTTGTGTTGTGGTCGGAAACCGCAATTCCGTCCAGTCCTCGATTAACGGCTGTTTCCACAATTTCTCGTGGTGAGCTTAAGCCGTCTACGCCCCAGAGCCAGTGCTTGGAGCAACAGGTGTGTATGTGAAAATCGAATTTCTTCATTTTGTATCACCGAAACAGCGCCTCATCTTAGAGCTAGACAATCTTCTATAAACTAATTTTTTATACTTAAAAATGATTCCCAAAGAAGATTGTAACATAATATCTAAAATCCGGAACATAAAATTCTAATTGGTTAATTAATATTAGACCGGTTCCACCAAAGGGAAGGAATCTAGTATATTCCAAATCAAAACGGGCTCCAAACACAATAAGAACTCAAAATAAATATCAAAAAAGGAAACCCAAAATCTGGAATAAACAGCTCTAAACCTAGTTTGAAGGTGGCTTCCGGTAAAGGGAGGGAATTCAAAAATTCCACTATCTGATGAAAAAACATTCGTGTTTGGAGCCTAGTAACTAAACTAGATACTACTTAAAAAACTTTAAATTCTTTAAAAAGAGAAGTAAATATTAAAAAATAAATTATGTACTCTATATCCACAGCCAAAGGAGTGAGAGAATATTCCCAATTATATGACAAGGTGAAATTATTTTGTCCAATAGTAAAAATGAATTCGTTGTGGAAGGCGAGCCCGATAGTCAAACTATTACGCTTGTCGCAAAAACTGCAGTTGAGGAAACCGCAAAACTATACGGTCCAATTTTTACACGTATGGTATCAGAGTATGCACTGCAGTTCGAAGCAGAAAAGCTGGGAGAAAACACGCCTGACAATGTTAGAGGTTTGGAAGCGGTAACAAATTATATCTTAGCAAACTTGGACAGGTATCCTAGAGGATTTAACTCCCTTATTTACGGGATAGCCAAAGCGGACAACAAACTCCAGGGCTCCACGGGAGCAGGAGCAAGAAGAGCCGCCTATAGCGCCATAAAATCAATACTGGAGAGCAGCGGTCTGCTAAACAGTATAATTGGAACCACACAAGATGTATTCGAGGCCATATACAAGGCTGAGGAGATAAATAAAGAAATTAAAACAGCTGTTTCAGGACGCTACGTAAGAGAAGAAAAGAATCAAGTAGTCGTAGTAGTACCCAACTGCTCTTGGAAGGATGCCTGCAATGCTCTTGTGAATGAGGGAATATCACGACTAGTCGGGGGGTCAGAGTGCATATATCTAATAGTTACCAACGCTGAGGCAGAAATCATAACCAAAAAACACTTAGACTATAGAATAGAGGAGTTCGGTGGCTCTGAATGTAGAGGAAGAATATTTGAGATCTAAAAACATACTTTGAAGTTTCTCGCCGTCTCCATAGTTCATTGTGACAGATCCACTGGTATTTTTCCTCGAATGGTTATTTCTCTTCCCACAAATTGTGAGAAATAGGCGTAGACTTCAACACCCTGTTCACACGCTTCTCTCAGTATGTTACCAAATTTCTGATCTACAGAATCATGGGGCCGCAGAATCTTGGCATCCGTTCTCTGCACCACAAAAAGAACGCAGCTCCGGTATCCCTCCTTAAGGGCCCTCACAAGTTCGGTAATGTGTCTCCTTCCCCGTAGTGTGGGGGCGCTTGGAAACAAAGCCACACCATTAATAACTGTTGTACAGGATTTCACTTCCAGCAAACACTTCTTATGCGTATTATCCAACATAAAATCAATTCTGCTATTATGGAATTTGTATTCCGGAATAATAACCGTGTACTCTATGAACTCGTCAAGACTCTTACTTTTTAAGGCTTCAAAAACCAGCTTGTTCGGTATTCTGGAATCCAAAGATATTAGCTGATCATCGTGGTAAACTGCAATCAAGTCGTAACGCGTCTTCCTACCCCTTTTAGCCCTATCCGCCAGAAGAACCCTTACACCAGGATAAAGTAGCTCCTCTAACCTACCGGGATCCGGCAAAAAACAGGGCACACTATTCTCGTTTACTTCCACAATTGTGAGAAATTTATTAACCCTCTCCTTAAAGACGGCTTCAACAGTATTATCAACTATCCTCATTAAAAGCCCTTCACTAACTATGTATAATTTCTACGCATAAAACTTTAGTCCATAAATATTCATTTGATTAAAATAAGTATTCTAACAATCATACGCACAATTTAAACACATGATTAAGCTTCGTCAAGATTTACAGTTAACGTTATAGTTAGGATTGGCAAAAAAGGTGTACTAGGAAAAATTTGGAGGAGTATTAAAAATAGGTTCTACTTTGCAACCTCGCAGGCCTTCATTATTACATTTGTGAAATCGTCTATTTTGGTGTTTGGTATTTCGTAGCCCTTGGTTTCAAAAACCTTTTTCACTTTTTCCCTTATTGCCTGCCTATCTATGGGGGTGTCTTTGAGTTCCCTCTCCATCACTTGGATTGGGGACTCTGGGATGATTGGGTCAGCGTGCAGAGAACCGGTTATTAGTATGTTGTAAATTTTATTCTCCTTGGTTAAAACTACAGCTCTTATTAGGGGACCTTGGCGAACCTTCACTCTGGCCTCGCCTTTCTTTACGCCGCTGGTTATCGGCGTGTCCCTAAACTTCAATTTCTCGGAACGGTTATAAAACCATTCATCTGAGGTGAGCATGGCCCTAATACTAGGGTATAAGGGTATTTTCTCCCAGTAGATCTCGGTGGGCACCAAGGTAACATTATATTTTTCGATGACTGCCTTCTTCAATATTTCCTCAAGTTCTTGTGCGGTAACCTCTCTTCCCACCTCCCTACTCAAACAAGTAGACCTATCCCTCAGGGTTTTGGTCTCCTTGTCTGCAAACTTTTCAGGGGGCGGAATAATAACTTTGTCCACAATGTTCCAGGGAACTTCCTTCATCTGAATTCCAGCACCTGCTGACAGCTGATTGGGGGAAGGCAAACCTGCAGCAGTGCTAATCTTCCTCCAAACACCATCTTCACAGTAGACTTCTATGTCGTTGATAGGCTTAAACCTGGTTTTGAGTCCCAGCTCCCTACCAATTGTATCCGCATAGGCTGTGAACAATTCTCTAAACAATTCTTCAAGTGAGGGTGGACATTTTGGGTGGTCCCTACGGAAGGCCATGGACATGTGGGCGCAGCCGCTGTCAACCCAAGCAACGCCACCACCCAAGGGGGCGCGGAAGGGAACCGCCACATCCTCCTTGATGCAGTACTCTAGGTCTATATCATAGTCGGTTGATGTGTGCACGGTAAATAATGCACAGCTTTTAGTCCATGAACTCCATATGGCTCCCATTCCCGGCAGTCCCTCTATGTTAGAGAAGAGGAAGGCTGCGGCTCTTATTATGAATTCTGGATAGGTTGTGCGCATGCGGGGGTAGGGAATCTCATCTTCTTCCCACTTTGTTTTACCATCCTTACGTTTCCATATTTCACTCAAATTCTTTTCTCCTCTCCTATTTTAGACTTTTAATTTGATTAACAGCCTTATATACTATTCCCTTTTTGAGAATTGATTTCCTCAATAATTGTTTTTCCAGTCGATGGAAACAGCACATAAAGTAGGGCGCCGTATATCTTTTGGCTTGGTGGGTATAAGAATTGTTAAATATGCGATGAACTAAATAAGTGATACAATGCTAAAGTTTTGAGGTGAGAAATATATGGGCGAGAGAGGCCAATATGTAGCGATTCTGGACATCGGAACCACTGGAACCCGCTCCATAATATATGATTTGGAAGCAAGAACAATTGGCACATCCTATACGGAGTATCCTACGAGGTCTGATTTTCCTCAGCAGTCAGAGCAGGATCCCTTGGATTGGTGGAGGACTTCGGGAGAAACTATGAGGGAAGCCATAAGAAGGTCAAGAGTGAATCCCAAGGACATTGTGGGGCTGGGTGTTTGCACCCAGAGAGCGGCAATATGCCCCGTGGGTAAGAATGGTGAAGCCCTATATCCTGCACTCACTTGGATGGATGCTAGGGAGTCTCCCTCATATAAGGCTATGAAGGCAAAGGTTGGTCAAAAGTATTCCATTCAAAAAATTTACTGGATAAAGGATAACTATCCCGAAATCTTTGAAAAGGCATACAAGTTTGTGAGCACAGACTCCTACATATATTTTAAGCTCACAGGAATCTTTGGTTCAGATTACTCCAACTCCATATACGGTATTTTGGATCCTGAAACCCTAAAATGGTCCGACAAAATGGCAGAGGAATTCGGAATCCCCGTAGATAAGTGGCCGGACCTCTACCAGGCTGGCACCATAATCGGCGAGGTAACCAATGAAGCGGCTAAACACACGGGGCTAATGGCTGGAACACCAGTCTGTGTGGGGGGCGGAGACCAGCAGTGCGCCTGTGTAGGGGTAGGAGCAACAAAGAAAGGTATAGCGAAAGCCACCACGGGAACTGGAACATTCGTAGATGCAAACCTGGAAAAGCCAATTTATGATCCACTGGGTATTTTGTTCACATTACCCCATGTATTAAAAGGTCGCTGGATTCTGGAGGGAGTCCTACCCGGAACTGGGGCTATTCTAAAATGGTTCCGCGACGAATTCTGCCACCAGGAAAAAACCCTAGCCAAAAGTATGGGAATAGACCCCTACGCCATAATCGAAGACCAGGCGGAAACCGTGGAGCCGGGGTCAGCGGGACTACTTGTCATTCCCTTGTTCAATTTTGCCAGGGGCCAAATCGTCAACCTTTCCTTTGCGCACACTAGGAGACATGTGGCGAGAGCTATAATGGAGGGAACCGCCTACGGGATGCGTGGAATGATAGACTTGATGGCTGGAATGGGTGTCAACATAGAGGAGCTACGCATAGACGGTGGGGGAGCCCGCTCCCCCCTCTGGAGGCAGATACAGGCGGACATTGTGGGAAAGAAGGTTGTGGTGCCCCAACTAGCCGAGTCCACCTCAGTGGGAGCCGCCATACTTACAAGCTGTGGAACAGGCTGCTACAAAGATATAGAAGACGCTGTAAACTCCATGATAAAAATACTTGAGGAAAGAATGCCTAACCCCAAAAACCAAAAAATTTACAACGAGTACCACCCCAAATTCATGGAGATACTGCTTTCCGAATTCTCAAAAATTGCAAGATAACCAAAAAAAAGGAAGCATAAAATAGAAAAAAATAATGTAGGCTTTCCTCCCCACACTTCCCCCCTTTTTTAATTTTAATAACTCGTTAAGTATTTATTAGATGTCCATTAGGATTAGGGCTGCTTCCAGAAAGTTTGTGGCGTTTTTTCTACTGCTGCTTTACAAGTCGCAGCGACAAGAAAGCCTATGGTTTTAACCGTGGAATGAACTGTCAATAAGTTTAAATGCCGGTGTCGTTGGAGCCTTAAAAATATGGCTTGCCT
>JAHQXB010000168.1 GCA_029856435.1 Candidatus Jordarchaeia archaeon | reverse complement strand
AATTTGTTCGTGGGGAATGTTAATTCTTTTCCCAACTGCATCTAAGGGCTGGTTTCCATTGAGGGGTAGAGGAGACAAGCCCGTTATAGTTCCAAAAAGTAAATCCTTCTGGGTTTCCTCTAGGAAGTTAGTCATTTTCTTCTTAATTTCTTCAAACCCTTTCTTAATGGATTCTGCTCTCATTGAGACGAACTCATTTAACGGTTTTTTCTTCTTAACACTCAGTTCTATAATGCCGTTACCCCGGGATTTTCCAGTACCAATAGCTATCTCTCCATTGAGGGTATCAATATTTTCCTCGTCACCTATAGCAAGCGCTGTGAATTTTGTTTCTCTACTTATCGTGGTATAGCTGTAGAGGTATCCTTTTTCTGAGGTTTTGAACAGAGGGTTTATGGCGACATGGGGCGAGTCGTTGATTTTGATTCCCAGATTTTTTATCTCATCGTTCTGAACATAGACGGAGGATTCACTTTTTTTGCATGGGCCAGTTTTAGTCTCAATTCTTTCTAGGAGGGTTTCTTCTTTAGCCCATTTTTTAAGAGACAGTTTGTATAGAGCCATGAGTAAAAGGCCATCTACAAGTTCGTCCTTTCTTGATTTGAAGAGGCTTTGAAGATTGGGAATGGGAGGCGATTGGTCGAAATCTTTTTGCTCAAGGGGGAAGCAATAGCTAAGTTTTAACTTTTTCTCAATCCAAATGTGATTATAAAAGCATTTTTCTCTTACATTGCAGGTTTTGCACATGGGAAATTCATTAGGGCTATTTAGTTTTGCGCAGTTTCCGAAACCACTCGAATAATTGTTTATAACTGTTTTACGCGCAACTCCCCCGAGAATGGTTGAGCTTGGAAGGTATTCCGCTGTTTCTAGAAATCCTCCCTTACCTTTCTTTGAAACAATTATTATGGGAGTCTTAGCCTCTAATTCTACTAGTGCAACGCTCATGCCATCACCAACTATGCTAAATATTTTTCTAGATGCGGTTTGGCAAAATTTACAAATTTCTGGTCAATCTCAACCCTTTCAATCAAACCTAATCCTCTTGATGCAAATCCTCCTATGAAATCGTAAGTTAAACCATTTAAACCAGCGAGGAGGATGGCTGCCTCGTCCTCACTTAGGGGGAAATCGCTGGTGAGTTTAAATTTTAAGATTAGTTTTTTATCCATACCCTCTAGCACTTCATAGGTAAATAGTGCCTGGTGTGCTACTGAACCGAATATTTCATCGATTCTTATGCCCGTTCGACTATACTGCTTAATATTTTCTGAGGAGGGCAGTATTAATTTGATTTTAATTTTGCCCTCCTTCTTCCTGCTCCCCAGTTCAGTTACCCAACTTCCGAATAAAGCTTCCTCAAGGTTGGCTATCGTACTTAGACCTGTTGATTGGGCAATTCTGCGTATAGATTTTCTTAAGATGCCGCGAAGGCTACTTGAAAAGTTAGAAGTATAATAGCTTTCTTTTTTGCTGTTGGGTAGATATTCTTTTACAACTGGTAGGTCAATTTCTAATCCGGCTCTTCCAGAACCAATTCTGAAACCTCCGCCAATAGTCAGGGAGATATGTATATCCTCCTTCCAAACCATTCAATCACGTCCTACAGGCCGTACCTCTCCGTGGGTAGTAATAGGAGAGGATTATCTTTAATTATCTTCATGGCATTGGCAATATCCCTGTGTCTAAATTTTATGCAGTCATCCTCCCTAAGTGTGAGGTTTTTTGCCAAGTGATCGTATCCTTCTCTTTCAGGGCGTTTCTTATCTAAGCGTGCCGCTTTGAACTTTATTCTGAGTTTTATCTCTTCCTCGTTGAGGGTTTCAAATCTATAAAACTCGGCTACATTATTAGACCTGACTCCATGTTCTAGGAGCATTTTCATAAGTTTGACTAATGAGAGGGGATTCCCTTTTGTTGAATTGTCTGAAAAGATTCCCTCGCCTAGGAGGGGCCAGGCAGTAGTGTAAATGCGCGTCATTTTTCCAAAATCTTTAGGCTCATAGATCTCTTTTACGGCTTCTTTAGAGGGAATTGTGGTGAAGCGTTCAAGTGCCACGGATATTTCGCTGCCAAAAGCAGTTTTATCATTCTCGAATTTCTGTTTACTTTTACTATATTTCTTTGAATAGTGCTCCAATGCGTTTAGAGAACTTAATGTGCCGTGAACTGGAGCTTTACTGGGAGCAACAACCACACCAAGAGAAACGCCTAAGGGAAATACGGAGAGATTCTCCTCCATCCGCTTATCGTACCTTTGCCTCCGCGGACCCAGCACATCAAGAATTGAATCTCTAAACGCTTGGAGAAAAGTGAAGATGAAACCCGCATCTAGAACGAGGAAAAAGTCGTCTCCACCAAAGTAGACTACATCGAAGGGTAGGTAAAGGTTACTTGGAAGCTTTAGATCTTTAGGCGGGATATCGGAACGGTATTTTGCTGAGTAAAGTTTTAATTGGTGTATTATGACTTCACTTAAGGCTATAGCAATAGACTTCTGTATAACTTCCTTAAATATCTTTGATACTTTGCGGTATAAGGTTAAATTGTTCATTGCTGATTTAATCAGACCAAAATTGTCCCCATCACCTTTTATGAAGGCAACATCCGAAACTCCCAGCTCCCCTTCTTCGGGAACCGCCTCCCCCTTCAAAGCGTATTCTGATTGAAAACCAAGAAGATCCCAAGACTTGACCTTTTTAAATAGGACTGAGCCTGAAAATCCAGCTACGAGTTCTTTGTATTCAGTGTTTAGTTTCTTCTCCAGAATATCTCTTACCATTCTCATAATCTCATACATAGGGGAATTCTTGACTTCCTCTGAGGGTTCTTTTTCGGGTAAATAAACATGAACTTCTTCTCCGAATTCTATTATGAGGAATTTTTCGATATCTCTCCAAAGATTTGTCCTGTGCTGGTCAACGTTTAAACAAATAGCTCCCGCTCTGTACCCCTCCTTTTCATCATCTGGCAAATATTTTAGCACACTTTGAACATTGGGATCATTTTCTGGAAGGGCTTGTTCTTCGAAACAAATGGAACAAATTTCTTCGGCAGGAACAGCTAAATCACTTTTTTCAGCTGTTGTATCGAGAACAGAAATAGTATTATTTAATATTGTGTAGAACTCTCCAAAATTCCTTCTTGCTATTCTCGGTAAGCTTTTCTCCTTTTCCCAGTTACTCCAAGTGAATTTTGGTCCCGTTTTCAATTCAAATAAGCTGAAGCTAACTTCTTCTGGTGATGTGCAGCTTTTTAAACCAATTCCACCCCTAACAACTTCCCTAAACTTTTTGTTCAAAGATTCCACAATTTGAGTTAGCTCAGAGGGAGGAACAATGGCGAACATACTTCCACTGGTAACATAAATTACGGATTCAGGAGCCAGCATCTCCTCTAACTCTTTTGCGGCTAATCTAGTTGCTACTTCTACCAGTGAACCTCTTCCAACCAGGTGTCTGGCGGAACTTGATTTAGTGACGTATCCCTGTATGCCTGCTCCCTCAAGAAGAATTAAGGCTAAATGTATGTCCTCTCCCAATCTTTCCTTAACATTCAATAATTCTGAATCAAGCTTTTTGAAACAGCTATAATCTAGAGGAAAAATTGTCTTAATTCCTTCACATTCTCCTTTTTCATTTTTTACTTTTTTTTCATCGAATTTCTCAATGAAATCCGCTAGTTCGAGAATTTTTTCTCTATTTTCAGCATCAACGTGACTGCCCAGCCACTTGAGTGGTTGAACAGCGACGTCAATAATTTTACCGGCAAACGTTCTATCCTGAACAGCAACTTTATCAGCATAAGCCACTATCCATTCAACCTTTGTTTTCGGATCATGCTCTGGATCTGACTCCTTACCATAATGGTGTCTTGAGGCGGATACAGCTAAATCAGTCGCCAATGCACCAAAACCTATTTGTGAAAGAAGTTCTTCGACGGCTTTCTTGGTTCCTTCCCTATGGTTGGATGAGGGTTTCCCAGAATCGTGGAGTAGACATAGTGTTCTAACAACTTCTATGATACCCTTCCTCTCTTTGAGCAGGTCTGCTAATTCCCTGTTACCATACTCGCTTGCTAGGTCAACATTTTTATTCCAGAGTTCGGCTGCTATGGCTACTCCTACGGCGGAGGTGGCTATGGCGTGGTCGGACAGGCTGGAAAAGAATCCGGGAAACCTTGTGTCCGACGGTATTTGGGACCATTCGCAGTCCTCAGAGTCCAAGAGTTTCACTATTTCATCGTTTAGTATTTCTAAACGTTCAATGGTGCTTTTGCCAGCAATTTGCTTCTCAATGTTTTGTTTTACTCTGTTTAGGAATTTGCGGGTGTAGTTTTCCCAGGGGTTTGGGTCCTCTTTTTTTGTGATTTTGAACGTTATGGGATCAACGAGGAATAGGGTCATGTTGTCTTTTCACCCCGCTCTTAAACCCTGTTTTAGGGTTTCGCCAAACTTTCTTCCCTCGGTTGTGAGGTGAACGTTATTTTGAGTGAGCTTTATCAGTCCCGACGCATCCATATTTTCTAAAACCATGAGGGGTAGTTCCACTTTTGACCTCATCTGGGTCTGTTCTCCAGTTAGTAGCCTGATGATGTCGTTTAACATTGTCCTAGGATATGGTAATACGGGTATGTTGATGACATTGTACTGGGAGGGTGGGGGGAACATCAAATTGTCAAATAGCTCCCTGTGTTGTTCGTAGTAGGCATCTTTATCGGGGCTTTCGGAGAGTTCCTTTATATTGTGTCGCGCCCTCTCCAATTCAATATTCATTGATTTAACGTCGGGCGTGATTATGTGGAATACTCCATTTACCTCAAAGTACTGTGCGAGTAGGGAGAGTGTGATGCACATGTCTTTTCTTCCCCCTGCCACACATAGATATATGGTGTTGGTTTTGTGAACTTCTTTTTCTTTTCGGAGTACTTCTGCGCATATTCTCATGAACTTTAGGTTGTCTTCGTCGGATTGTATGTCTGTGAAGGGTAACTCGACAGTGTGGGTGTGAACGTGGGGGTATCGGTTTTTAACCGCGGTTTCTATTAGGGGAACGCCTTCTAGTACTGAGGGTTCTTTGGTTGCGATGATAACTAGGTCTGATACTCTTCTGTCAAGTGTTTTTTCAACATATTCTAGAAATTCGGTGATGACTGGTGGACTTGTGCCCAGTGGTGCTATTATTGCGGTCTTTGTCACCTCGACCCCTCAATTTTGAACTTAATTTCGAAGCTGAAAGTTTCTAAAAGATTTAGTTAAATTATTTTTGGTTTTTCACCTTTATAAAGATAAGTGTTTCATTTTTTTAACATTGTTATATTTTAGACGCTTTCGAATTCATTTTTACTAAGGTTTTAACTAATGCTTTTGCGGTTTTCAATTTTAATTTTATTGGAACATTGTTCGAATAAATTCTTATTTTTTAGAACTGAATTAAATGATCCGTGTAAAAGAATTATCTTTAGGGCTTTTGGAAATAGATTATTGTACTCCACTAAAAACAGTTATTGGCACGATAAATCAAAAACCAGCCCCCATAATTAATGGGGCTAGTCTTGTTTCAATAGGCGAAAAATGCCGGTGTGTTTTGGAGTGTAATTTAAACTATTTTTTAAATTAAAAACACGAAAATTATTCGGGGGCATTTATCTATTTATGTTTCATATGTAGCATGAAAATATCAATAAATGAAAATGTCAATAAAAATTGTGTAATAAAAAGGGGGTGGAAAACGCCAAAAATGGGTTCCACTAAAAAGTTGTTAAAATATTTTCCTATTCACTCAATACTCTTCTTTGGCAAATCCATAGGTTGCTACTGCTATTCCGCCGATTATGGTTATGATTCCGAGTATTACTAGTCCTTGGGTTATTGGGGCTGGCTCTTTGATGTAGTTCCGCGTTATTATGTTAAGGCCGATGTTGTATTGGAAGATGTTTAATTTTACTGTTGAGTATATTATTTTTGGCGACCAAACTATGTAGTATGTTCCGGCAGGTAAGAATAAGGTTACTCCTCCAGAAAAACCGCTTGGGATGGTCGCTATAACGTTAAGGTTTTGGTCAACCACTGTGGCTGCAGTTTCGCTTCCTGATTGCACATTGAAATCAATCGTTACAAATGTTGGCAATAGTACCCCACTTACATTAACTTGTGTGGCGGTTCCCGGATACACTGTTCCTGCCGCTGATGAACTTTTATAGCAGGCTAGAGATAATAATGGGTTCGGCTGTGTAATATACGATTGAGAGAGAATTAATGGAACACTCACCATTATTAGCACAATGCCCAAAGCAAATAGGCCCTTTCTCACCCACTACTCACCTCCAGTTCACGTTTTTTAGAGTCAAAATTCTTAGTACCTTTATAGACATACGTTGCAAACTGAGAATATAGCCTTCCCACCAGTAGATTAGGTTATTTCGAACAGTGTTCAAAAATTACAGCCTTTTTTAGACTTGAACGTTCAAGAGCAGTAAAGTTTTATTTAAGTTAAATCAAGATTAGCAAAGGAGAAATAATCATGCGCGCCATAGACTACAAGTCTCTTCTTGAAAGAAAAAAGAGTCGCTCCATTCTGGAAGGATTATCACGTGCCGGAGAAGGGATTCGGTTCAACGAGCTTTGTAGAAGTACCGGAATACCAAAAGCTACTCTCGAATACAACTTGACTCTCCTTGAAAGAAGTGGAATAATTAAGCGCGAAATGGGCTTAATTAAGCTACAGTATAGGACTCCTTTAAGTTATATTTTTGATTCTCCTTCCCCTTACGCTTATCTGGGACTTTTGGGTGAGAAAAATGAGCGGGAAGAGGCTGAGACGGAAACGGCTATTAGCCTTCTTAAAGAAAAGGGTATCTCTTTCAAGAAAATTGTTGTAGCCACCACGCATAATGCGGTTGCGGAATGGGAGAACCTCACGTATTTAAATGTAGAGTGGTGTTTGTTGGATAATGAGGAGATTAGTAGAGTAGATGCGGTTGAGGAAAGTGTTGAGTCCCGTCTCATTGAACTTGTTGGGAACTATAGTGTTGTCATGGATTGCACTTCTGCCACTAAACCGGCTACAATTGCCTATTACCGGTTAGCAGTCAAATTCAAAGTTCCCTTAATATATGTTTACGAGAAACGTAGGGAATTAGTTTGGATTGTTTCAATAGAAGACCTAAAAAAGGAGCTTCTAGGGCATCCCACTTAGACCTCTAAGAAATTGCTGCGCCCTTTTTGTGTGTGAAAAATAAGTATTGGTAAGAATTTGAAAACTCTTAGAAGGGTTGGTAACTTTTCTGTTGAGGGTTCTATGGAGCGGACGGGCGGCTGGATATTTACTAGTTTTTGTTTTCATTTGGTTGTTTCTGTTAACAGGTTTTTGGCTTTTTTACCGAATTCTTTGAGCTTTTGCCGGAAATCGTTTTCTTTGTGGAAATTCTGTTCTCTCCATCCTGCATGATTTATGTCGTTTCTGTAATCTATGATTTCACCCCAGAGGTCGAGAATTTCCTTAGGTATTTTCTCATCCCTACAGTTTAACATTGTTTCCGCTTCTTCTCTGTTACTTTTATTTTTCAAAACACTGCTTCCCAGAATTTTGGTTATGGTGTGGTTTAGGATGGTTTCCCTTAGAATTGTGAATCCCTGCTGGAGAAGATTATTTTCAAGGCACCAATTGGCAATTTCTAATCCGCAGGTTACATCATCAGTTATGTTCATCGTGGAGAAACGGTTTCTTATTTTTTCAATCAGAGGGCTGAAGGGTCTAAGAGTTTCTAATTCTCCCTCTGCCGCCGGTAAAACTTTAAGAATTCTTTCTATGCTGGGTTTAAGGTTGGGGCCCCTGCAGGTCGAAACGTCTCGTGAGAAGGAGTCCAACGAATTAATCAGTTCTCTAAGTGCGCTGCCTTCTTCTCCTTTGGTTCTTTTAAGTAGGGGTTTTAATTGTTCGATTCCTACTTCCTTTATTATTTCGGCGTTGCCTGTTTTTAGGTATCTGTCAATTGCCACAGTCCAGTCAAACAAACTCACGAAAGGCGTTAAATCAAATATTGGCACCACCCTCACTTCAACATCCATTTTGTCAATTTCTTTTAGTGGTCCTAAGGCTTCCATAGCGCCGTAAAGAATTTTTTCCACGCTAACATTTTTCAGAAACCTTACATAATTTAAAACAATCAGTGCTAGTAAGGGGAGGGAGCGAAAACTATGGGTAACGTCGAAAAACACATTGTCTCTCTCATCGATTGCCTCATTAATTTTTCCAAATATTTCCCACAATTCCTCCTCATTTCTACCCTCCGGAATCTCGACACTACTTATCATATCCGCATTCAATCCACAATTCTCCAAAGCCTCTCTAAGCCCCACATCAAAATTTGCACTAGGACTTTCAGCCTTACTCAGCCAATTTTTCTTTTCAGCCTCTTCCGTTAGAAAAACAATCACCCGATCTCCGACACTCCAATCCTCACAAAAAAACTCCACAAGTGCCTCTAATATAAATTGATAAGCCCTACCCGACCTCCTACCATTATAAGAATAGTAAGCCTTCCGATAATCTGTTGTCCCAAGAAAACTCAAAAGTTTATGCCCCACAATATTTCACCTCCGAAAGCCCCCACTACAAAAACACTCAAGAAACCAAAAACTCACCTTTTAACCCCCAGTAATTGGCATCACAACCTCAACCTTGGAACTTTCCACATCTTAACTCCCCAAAACGATTCAAATCAAGTTGGAATCTTAAAAAAAGAATTTTAATTCACCCTAAATAAACTTATTGCCGCAAACTTTTTTCCATAAAGCTGTATTATACAATTTTTATTTTTTCAGTTTCCTTATATATTTTGATGTTTTTTTATAATTTTACATTGTTAATTTGAAAAATTTTCAAAAAACAGCAAATTTTTTGAAAAAATTAAAATTATTTAACAGGGCCCCACTTGTGGTCTCAGCCTCGTGGAGGCAGTGGTTTGGAATTTTTTGGTATTTTTTAGCCTTGTGGCTTGGCGTTTTCCCTTTTTCCCGGGGGTTTCCATTAGGGCATCCGCCTATCCTTTTCACCCTTTTCTACCCTTATCTCTCCTAAGCACCCTCTTCCCAACCTCCTTCCTGATTCTTTCCCCCTCAAGGATTTTAGCATGTCAGCTGGGACAGCACCCCGGCGATAGATTCGCAGGATCTTTGCTATGTTTTTTGCCGTTGTGTCCTGATAATTTATGGTTTTATCGGTGTTTTTCCTCAATTTTTAATATTTCCATCCCATTTAAGTGGTGAGAAACAGTTTTAAGAAGCATCAAAAAAAGCCCCAAAAACACGAGATTTTGCGAATCTATAGCCCTGGGGGAACCAGCACTGCAATCAGGGCAAGGAGTATGGTTTGGGCTTCCCCCTGTTGGCGGGCATAAGGAAGGGGATTTCCCAACCTGCAAGCTGCCCTACCACATCGTGGTTGTAGAGGCCGGAGTCTGCAAGAAGCAGCTTGGCTCCTTTTAGTTCCTCCCGTACTTTGGGGAGGATTTCAGCTTTCGAAGGCTAACGGCGGACACACACCTAAAAAACGACTTTTAGTTCCTCCCGTATTTTGGGGAGGATTTCAGCCTTTGTGGTTTCTGCGGGGAAGTAGTGGACTTGTCGGGGTAGGCGGATTCCCCTGTCACATCTGCTGAGGACCATTGCCACTGTTC
>JAHQXB010000171.1 GCA_029856435.1 Candidatus Jordarchaeia archaeon | reverse complement strand
GGCGATAGATTTGCAGGATCTTTGCTATGGTTTTTTGCCGTTATGTTCCTGATAATTTATGGTTTTATCGGTGTTTTTCCTCGATTTTTAATATTTCTACCCCTTAAGTGGTGAGAAACAGTTTTGAGAAGAGCCAAAAAAGGCCCCAAAAACACGAGATTTTGCGAATCTATCGCCAGGCGGACACATAGAGAATCCGATTCTTCGCATTTCACACATTAAGGCAAGACTAATATTCGAAAATCTATTTTGTAGCAGATCCTGGGAAGACGCAAGGTACCGTTGTGGGATTCATAGATGTTCATCCCTTCCCTCCCATCTCTATTATTAGAGGCTTATGGATGGCTTCCGCCGCCAACGGTGAGGGAGGGCACAGGAGATTTTTGCGGCTGTATTCCATGCAGCTGCTGGGTGCCTGCCGCCTAGAGCAGCATACTTTGCATTTGAAGATACGTCCATTCGGCTTGCTGATTTCGCCACATATTGGACAAGTTCCAGACTCATTGAGATAAACTTCAATAAAGGTATATAATGAATCTATCTATTCGGAAACAGCTGGCTCACCCATTTATTTAACACGTTCGTGTAGAAAAATAAAACATGTTTCTATGGAAACCCGTGTACGTGTTCCGCGTTTTAGACAGAAGTATGAAAGAAGTTTTTACTGGGAAACGCGAAAACAAGTTTTTCATAATAAACCCTCATACGCTTCGCGTTTTAGATAAAGAATGAAAACCTAGAGTTTTTCGTAGCAAAGTAGGGGGAAAAACTTCATTGGTTATTGTGCATCTCTTTGAATCTTTTTAATTATTGTTTGGTGAGTTCGAAGTGTTCAACACATATTATTTCTTTCACGTATTTCAGAGTGTTTTCGTACAAACTTTGTAGCATGCTGTTGAAATTTTCTAGGTGTAATCGTAGTTTGGGCTCTAGGGTTTCTTCGGCTACCTTTTTTCTGATTTCTTCCATGGTTCTGAGAAGTTCTTCAACAAATTGGAAGAAGGTAATATCAAACTCTAGACTCCTTTTATAGGAAGGTTCACTTTCCTTAAAATGGGGGATTTCTCTGTCCATAGGAAGCTTCTTATAGAGCTCCAGAAGTTTGTCTGGAATCTTAAATGAGTTGATGATTTCTACTTGTTGAGCCATTTTCAGCATGGTGGCTGTGTTCCAGTTTAGGAGCCTTATAATGTTGCCCAAATGTAGTGCGTAAATGTTACCCTCTATGCCAATTTTTCGGGCCATATCCTTGTTGCGTATTCCCCCATTTATTAATCTCTGTGAAAGCAGATTAAGCCGATTAACCATTCTCTTCATGGTTTCAATATTTTCAACAATTTTTGGATCCTGAGCAATGAGGGCTTCTAGTAAAACTATCTTCATCTCGTATGAAAGTCTAAACAGTTGGTCGACAACCTTTTTTATGTTGAACTCAGAGGGCTCCGAAATATTTTCAACTACAATTGAATTCTTGGAGTCTGAGGTGACTTCAAAACCTATGAGGTCCTGAAGGGTGTTAATCACCAATCTTTTTATCGAAGGATCCATCTCCTTTTTCATGGTTACTATTTCTAGATTATCTAAGCCATCTATATAGGCTCCCTGAATTAGCACCGTCAATAATTCATCAGGAATATTATCCACAACTATCTTGTGAACTGGCTTCTCCTTCTCCTTTTTGCCCTTTTGAACCTTGGATATTACTAGGTCCCCATCTACATACTTTACGGAGACAAGATCCCCCTTTTTAATCCTATTTTCTTCTATCCAATTTTTAGGCAGACAAAGGATGTAAGAAGCTTTACCTGATGTTTGCACCCTCCGATACTCCACATTTTCCTCCATTCGCCTAATGTTTATCCCACCATTCTAAACTTAGTTTCTATAATAAAAGGGCTATATATTTATATAAATATTATCCATAGACTTTCCAAAATACTAATTAAAATGGACTAACATATACATATATATACCTAAATATGTGAATGAAGGTCGTGTAGAAAAAAATTTCGCAAGAGAAACAAATCACTCAGCAAGTTAAACCCTCTGGTACGCCCACATGTTTAGGCAAATCTGTGAAACTTTTCCTGTTATTTCTCTTGGTTAATATTATAAAATGGTTTTAAAAGAGGAGGGAACTATTTTTTCTTCTTTTTAGCCTTCACTTCTTTTCCCTTATAGTAGTACTCCTTCTTCTTTTTCTCAGACACATAAAGACCCCCACGGTTAACTTACTAAAAATAGGGTTACAGATTATTTATTCTTTTTCATACCCTCCAACTTTTTCTAAAAATGTATTAAGAGGAATCCCTAGTTTTGATATGGCACAAATAGATTCACCCATTTTGCTCGTTTGGGGGTTCCACTTAGGAGTACTCCCAATTTGTGCTTTAGGGGCGGGATAGAGTGAGGATTCTTCAAGTGGCCTAGTTTTTTGTTTATGAAGGGGTGTGGAAAAATATTTGGTTGATTTATTGGTACCAAAAAAAGGTTGGTCAGGTGGAAGGCTCTCTCTTTTTTAGAATGAGCCCCACCAGCCATGCTGAAACTAGAGTTAGGAAGAAGCCGACGATTCCTGCGAGCAGAACGGAGAGGTATTCAACACTACTTAGTGCTTCACCCCACTGGTAGAGCACTGTCTCAGGGATTTCCACAAAGGAACTCCAGTAGAGTTCGTAGAGGATTAGAGGATAGAGCTGTGTAATGTGATAGTCGGGGAATATGGCATAAGTAACAGTATATGACCAGATGGGAAGCAAAGCACTAAATTCCACGCCAGTAACATAACTTAGGAGGTCACTGTAGAGTGCTAGGTCTTCTGATACCCGTTCTAAGCCATCGGGGTTTCTTGAAGCTAATGGTAGAAAAACGGCCATTACCAGTAATCCGGCGAATACTCCCCACCTGAACCACCTCTGGCTCCAGGTTTCCTTGGCAACATTTTTTACAGTTTCCCAAGCACCCAAAACTGTTCAACCTCCAAGCCCTTTTTTAGGATTTTTTCTTTCCTTTTTCTCAGCGGGGGCTGAAGCTTCCTTCATCTCTTCCTCAGCTCTCCAAGACAAGAGCTTTTTAAAACCAATTTTTGGCAGCTCTAGTAGGTCTGGTCTCACTCTAAGAACATACTCTATCACGACTACAGTAATTATGGCTTCACCGACTCCGATGATTAGATGCCATCCCACCATGGCGGGCACGGTGTATTGTACTCCGTAGGGGAAAGTATAGGACCACCCAATTTCAAGTCCGCATGCTAGTGCTGCAAGGACTATGGCTAAGTAGGATCCCACAGCAGCACCTATTCTTATGCCCCAGTTTCCTTTTCGCACAAGTTTTCTTATTCCTAAATAGACGTAGTAGCCTACGAATCCTCCGATTACGCCCATGTTGAAAATGTTGGCTCCTAGGGCTGTGACTCCGCCATCTGCGAAGACGAATGCTTGTATGAGCAGGATTATGGACATTGAAATTAGGGCTCCGAAGGGTCCTAGAAAAACAGATATTAGGGTGGCGCCGACTAGGTGTCCGCTGGTTCCTCCCACAATTGGGAAGTTAAGCATTTGGAAGGCGAAGACACCGGCTGTAAGTACTGCGAAGAGGGGTATAGCTCTTGTTCCGAGGTATTTTTTCGCTTGGATGAGTCCGGGGATAATGAATGCTAGGGAGATGATTGCAAAAACTAAGCATAAGGTTGGGTCTAAATAGCCGTCGGGAATGTGCATTTTTTGTCCTCCAGTTTTTTGTCCTTCTCAAGTTGGGTAATACTTTTTTTAACAAAAGTATTACTATTCTATACGGATAAGAGGCTACGGCATATAAATTTAACTCTTTCAATAAAGAGAATTTAATTTGTAAATACTAAACTGATAAAAATTAGCGAGTTACTTACTATATCCCTATTTTTTATTTCTTCCAAGTAACTCCAATATCTTCTCCTCTGCTGAGCCAATTGTTATTGGAAGACCACCATAAAGTGGTAATTTATGGTTGGATTCAAGGTTGTGAAATAGTTGTCCAACTAGGGGCAGTTTTAAGCCGTATTTTTCCAGAGTAGCAATGTCTGAAAGTATCTCTGCAGTACGTCCAACGGCTTTGATTTTTCCATTGTACATTATCACTGTTCTATCCGTGATTTGAGGCAAAATATTTACGTCATGTGTAGCAATGATAATTGTTTTTCCCTTCGAAGATATGTCCCTTAATATACTGATAATGTTTTCTACACCTTTAGGGTCAAGGTTTGCTGTAGGTTCGTCTAAAAGGAGGATGTCTGGCTCCATGGAGAGAATAGTGGCTATGGCGGCTCTCCTTTTTTCACCGAAACTCAAATGGTGAGGAGGTTTTTCAGCATAGGCTTTTAATCCAACAAGTTTAAGGGCCCAGTCGACCCGTTCCTCAACCTCTTCCTGTGATAAACCCATATTTATGGGTCCAAATGCTACATCATCCCAGAGCGTGGGGCAGAACAGTTGGTTCTCAGGATTCTGGAAGACAAATCCCACTCTCCGTCTTATCTCCCTAAGGTTTTTCTCTATGACCTTTTTACCGAAAATATGTATGGTGCCCTCTGTGGGTGTAAGGAGCCCATTAAGATTCATGAGCAGAGTAGACTTCCCCACTCCACTTATTCCGAGAAGTAGAACTGATTCTCCAGCGTACACTTTTAGGCTTACATTCCTCAACGCCCAAGTCCCGTCAGGGTATTTATAGTTTAAGTTCGACACATCAACTGCTAACTCAGACAACCAGCAACCCCCAGAAGGATCTACTAAAATCCGTGAAAACATACAGTTTTTCCATCACAAAATCTATTACCAGAAAGGTAAAATGGGAGTAGTTAAAAATGGTAAAATTGTAGGCAACCAAGTCTACGAAGATTAAGCTTAAAACAAGGGCTAAAACTAAAGCCAGGAAAGCGGCGTCCTTCTTTTTCATTTTCTGTGACCAGTAGCTACCTATTTTTCCCGTGTAACCCCTTGAGAGCATAGCGTAGTAGACTTGCTCTCCTCTCTCGTACGCTCTTATGAATAGTGAGCCTATCATTTGTCCCACCACCCTTATTCTTTGTAGTACGCTCTCCTTCCCGAAGCTTCTCATGTTCCTCGCTTGAACCATGGAAAGCGCCTCTCCGGCAAAGAGAAAAATGTAGCGATAAGTGATTAGGAGAAGCGAGGTGAAGATTTCGGGTACGCCCAATTTTCTCAGCGCAACAGCTAAGCTGGAAAATTTGGTGGTTGAAATGAGTAAAATCGCAACTCCTGAAGCAACCCATACCCTCAAAACGAAAACTATAGCTCGGTACAGTCCCTCGAAGGAAACCGTCAAATAAGTAAAGCCATAAACGTGAATGAAGGTTAAGGGATTTCCAGAAACTATGAAGGGAATGGGCAAAGCTATAATGAGTGAGAAGAGGGGTATAAAGGAGACCCGCACCAAATACAATTTTAGAGGAATTCTGGAAAGCAAAACCAAAACCATAAGTAATACAAGGAGGATCCCAAAGAATACCGCATTCTCCAGTGACACGGCACAAAAAATTATAGACACCAGAGAAAGAAGCTTAACCCTCGGATCCAACCGGTGAACTGGGGAATCTATACCTGTACTCTTCTCGGTGAGTAGGGTGTCCCTGAAGAAAGTCAATAACTCCTCCATGCTGATTGGGTTCTTCAACAATAAACCTCCGATATCATACCAAAACAACCTAGCAATGAATCACATATTCCAAATCTGAATTCCAAAAATGAAGAACGCCTCCGCCACAAAAACACACACCATTCGCAGTTGTAGTTATCACGAGCACTCCGCGTAAACGGTTAAGTTTCAAGTAATAAATTTTTCTAAAAAGGTAATATCAAAACATGCTCCAAACAATCAAACATCCCCAACCCGCATAATCCCTCAGAACCCCAAAAAAAGGGCCTCACATTAAAAAAGGACAAAAGGTTACCTTTAAAGCATAAAAAGAAAAATAACCCTCAAACAAGAAATACCCAAAAATTTTTGACGGTGCAAACCATGATAGTAAAATCGAAAGAGGCAAAAACTGTGAAAATGTTTGAAGGAGTCACACGTAAAACTCTGGCAATCGGAGAAAAAATGTTGCTGGCAGAATTCACATTTCGCAGAGGAGCAATTGTACCCTCCCATACCCACCCCCACGAGCAAGTAGGATACGTAGTGAAGGGAAAAGTTAATCTAAGAATCGGAGAGCAAAAATACCTGTTGGGAACGGGAGACAGCTACTATATAAAACCAAATATGGAACACTCCGCAGAACTAATCGAAGAATCCGTAATTATAGATGTTTTCAGCCCGCCAAGAGAAGACTACAAATAAAAACTGATACTAAAAATATTTTAGAATCTTTTCTTTCTCTCCAAAAATTAATTAATAATAAAGGAAAGGGTATTTGGACATTTATTTTTCCATCTTCACGTCGCCAAGCAATCTCACTAGACAGGAATCTCCCTCCAAAAATACTATATTAAACTGTTATAATCACATTATTGGTATTTAAAAACGTTTAGTTGGTAAATCTTTTGTAACTGAGCATAAGTTCCATTAAGAGAATCCATTTTATGGGTATCCCAAAAATGGGGTATGAATTACATTAAATTAAAAGGGAAACGCCCAAATTTTTGGTAATATTTTATAATAGGCTCCCCTCGCATTTAGGGGGTAGTTCTCTCACAGTCCAAGGTTTACCTGTGAGTTTCATCCTACTATGCCTGAGACTAGTATTTTTAGCGGATTGGGGCCGAGTTTTTTGATATCATTGGTCATTTCCTCAACTATTTTCGCAAACTTTACGCCTTCTGCGGAGGAGCAGAATTCTATCCTTAAACGCTCTTCATTTATCCCTATAGTTTTCAGCACCTGCTTTAAATAGTCAACCTGGCTCTTTGCACTGAGGTTTCCGTATTCGTAATTGCATTCTCCAAAGCGTCATCCTACAATCAATACCCCATCAGCACCCTTATAGAAGGCCCTCAAAACCAAGTCAGGATGCACCATTCCCGCACATCTCACTCTAACAGTCCTCACCGATGGTGGGTATTGTTGTCTTATTGTTCCCGCCATGTCTGCAGCACCATATCCTCATTTCCAGCACAGAAAAGCCAATATTTTTGGAATGAATTCTCCGCTCTCAACAGCAACGGGGGCCTCTGTTTCTAGTAGTGAATCAATGTAGGCTTCAAAGTGGTGAGGACGGTAATATCTGACTGTTATGGCTTTTGATGGGCAGACCGAGAAGCATAAGCCGCAACCTCTACAGCTTATGTCTTCAACCTCAGCCTTGCCTTCCTTCTCAACTATGGCATTAAATGGGCAAGTCTTAGAGCACTGCATACAGCCGATACAAAGCTCCCTGTCAACCTCGGCTGAGATAATTTCCATAGCATAGTTGCCCGCAATAAGTGGCGAGGCGGCAGATGAGGCGGCTCCCTTGGCTTGAGAGACCGCGTCTGCTATGGATTTTGGTCCCTGTGCTACCCCTGCCAGGTAGATTCCGGGAATTTTTGTGTCTACTGGGTTGAGTCTGGAGTGATACTCTTTAAAGAAGCCATCAGGGCCCCTCTCCAGTCTTAGAAGGCTGGCTAGTGTTCCTGAAGTGTTGGAGGGAGTCATGGCTGTGGAGAGGACAATCATATCAGTCTCCATTCTTACGAATTCGCTGGTGAGACTGTTTTCTCCCTCGACAATCAGCTTTTTTCCGTCTGAGTAAACGTCTCCTGGTTTTCCTCTAATGAATTTTATTCCGAACTCTCTAGCTCTTCTGTAGTAGTCCTCATATTCTTTTCCGGGGCATCTTAAATCCATGTACCATATTGTGACATCAATTTCGGGATACTCTTGTTTTATGAGCTTACCGTTCTTAATGGCCACCATGCAACAAACTTCTGAGCAGTAGCTGTTAGTTTTAATATCCCTTGACCCAACGCATTGAATCATAACTATGCTTTTAGGCTTCTGTCCGTCGGATATTTTCACTAGGTGGCCGCCAGTTGGTCCGTTGGGTGCGAGGAGCCTCTCTAGGGTTAGCTGGGTTATCACGTCGGGATACTTTCCATAGCCGTAGAGACCGTGAGGAATGTACTCTTCGTAGCCTGTGGCCACTATGATTACTCCCACGTTTAGCGTAATTTCCTCTTCCTTTTGGTTAAAATCTATGGCTTTTTCCTCGCAGGCCTTTTCGCAGAGGTGACACTTCACGCAGCTGGACATATCAATTGTAGCCACCTTTGGAACAGCTTGGGCAAAAGGTATATAGATTGCTCTTCTTGAACCCAGACCAGCGTCGAACTCATTAGGCCTGAAAACCGGGCAAACTTCTTCGCAAGCTCCACAACCAGAACATTTCTCTTCCACAACGTATCTGGGTTTCTTAACGATTTTGACTTGGAAATTGCCAATGTTTCCCTCGATACTCTGTACTTCTGCGTTTGTTATTAGTTTGATTCTCTTGTTTGTGGCGACCTCAAACATTTTTGGTCCCAGAATTCATATGGAGCAGTCGTCTGTGGGGAAGGTTCTATCAAATTGGGCCATTTTTCCACCTATGCTGGGATTTCTCTCCACCAAGTATACTTGAAACCCGTCATTCGCAAGGTCCAATGAGGCCTGAATTCCAGCGATTCCTCCGCCGATCACTAGAGCCCTCCTTTCAACTGGTATAACTATTGTTGCAATTGTTTCAAGGTAGGCGGCTCGGGAAACCGCAGCCCTCAACAAGTCCTTCGCCTTCTCCAAGGCTTTTTCTGGTTGCTTCATATGGACGAATGAGTCGTGTTCACGTATATTGACGAACTCCAGCAGTCCCGGGTTTAGTCCGCCCTCTTCTATTATCGCTTTGAATACTGGCTCATGAGTCTTAGGGGTGCAGGCTGCAACGACCACTCTGTTAAGGTTATATTCTTCTATTTTTTGCTTTATGAATTGAGCGCTAGCCTCGGTGCACATCGAGCCCTGGGTTTCTGCAACTACCACGTTTTTCAATTTGGCAGCATACTCTTTGAGTGCCTCAATGTTTATGACTCCTGATATATTGATGCCTCAACCGCAGATAAAAACGCCTATGCGAATTTCTTGTTGCTCTGTAATTTTTCTTAGCACCTCCTTCATCATTAATATGTGCCTACATGGTTTATGTTATGTTTCTCAAAGCACACAAAAATAACCCAAATAAATAAGCTTTCCGATAAATTTTAAGGCACAGTTTCCTCAGCGTCTCCTGTTGAGAGGTAGTGCTGTTTTGTAACTTTTCCCACCCTCTACGCCTTAAATGAGTATTTTCCTCTGCCTTAAACGCCGAATTTAGGCTTAAACCAAGACATTCCCTACACACCACAAACCTGCCCACAACAAGTGACACGAGGTTAAAAGTGCCCCCAAGCACTCATTTAACTCAAATGAAACACCATATAGAAAATCTCTGGGTCATTTTTTTAAATAAAATCGCCCCAAAATAGATTATTAGAGGTTAAGGAACTTATGAAGCTCCGAGCAACAGAAATGCCAGAGTATTCTTCCCCCCAAATTCTATTCAACAGAACAGCAATAAAATATTGCGGAATTAGCGACCATACTCCGTCATGCCCCAGAAGTCTCTTTTTATCCAGCTGGAGCCAATGACTGGTTTAGGAGCAAAAAAGAAAGGAGGTTCAAACTTGTATATTCGGAATAGTAGCTATTCCACCATTGCTCAAGTGGAGAGAGGAACAATAAGATCAGCAAGTGGCAGT
>JAHQXB010000137.1 GCA_029856435.1 Candidatus Jordarchaeia archaeon | reverse complement strand
GACATATGTCTCACTATTTTCAACACCTACTACCAGAAAATTTCTAGGGTGCAGAAGGGCTCCATCACTTGGATTCCGGCGTATTCCAGGCGATAGATTCGCAAAATCTCGTGTTTTTGGGCCTTTTTTGGCTCTTCTCAAAACTGTTTCTCACCACTTAAATGGGATGGAAATATTAAAAATTGAGAAAAAACACCGATAAAACCATAAATTATCAGGAACACAACGGCAAAAAACCATAGCAAAGATCCCTGCAAATCTATAGAGTTTCTCATTAATTTTTTCCTAAACCTATCCTTAACCCGGGGTTATTTAAGGCTTCTTTCACCAAAAAAAGGTGGAAAAAACCATACTTTCTGGAAGAGAAAAGGAAAAAATTAAATGGAAAGTCTATATCGCCAGGGGGAAGTATTTCGCATTGCAGGACGATTTTTCAGGCCTGGTTTCCCCAAAAATGTTCCGAGAATTTTTCCTCAAACAGCAGGAAAAAATTTCCAAGCAGCTTGACAACTCCATTTACCACTTAGATGGGCCCATGGCCCTTGGAAACTTGGACTCCCTCTTGGAGATAGACTCTTTAGACGGTATCCAGTGGGTTCCTGGGGTGGGTTCAAAATCCATGTCAAAGTGGCTGGATGTGTGTACATGTATTCAAGACGCTGGGAAATGTCTCCAAATCGACTGTGAACCCCACGAGGTAGAATTCCTCCTATCCAAACTTAAACACGAGGGGCTGCTTCTGTGTGCTTTCTGCATGTCGAAAAAAGAAGCCCAAAACGTCTTAAAAATTATGGAACGCCACTCCAAATAGGTTCTGGTATACTTCTAGTTTGTGGTTCACCCTTTTGCTTTTTTCACTTCTCTAAGAATTATTTCTGAACAATTAATTGCGCTCTCAGCTGCCATCTCTGTTCCTATTCCCCAGCCTCCAGCATCTCCACCAACTAGGTACAATCCTTCTATGGGTAGTGCTGATTTGGGTCTATTGACTCCTGACTGTTCTGAGGTTTGTGCGATTCCCACCACTGTAGCTTCTTTTCCACCCAATAGTTCAATGTCTTTGGGGGTGGTAATGTCCCGCCACAATAAACTCTTTGAGAGTCCTGGAAACATTCTCTCCAGATTCTCCATGGCGTTGTTTATCCATTTCTCCCTATTTTTGTCAAAGCTTTCCCGAGGCACAGCTGTTCCAGCTATAATTAACTGTTTACCCTGGGGTGCCAGGCTGGGGTCATAGTTTGAAGGTACTATAACCATCAAGTCCACCTCCTCTGGAACTTTGCCCTCCGCTATTGCTCTAAATTTTTCCTCTGGATCCTCAAAAGTCATGGAGTTAACTATCTTGTAATGGGTGACCGGCTTCCCCAATGCCAGTTTGACTGTGAAGGCACTCATAGAATATTTTAGTCCCTCTACATAATCTAAATACTCCCTCTCAAAGTGTTTTCTGCCAACCAGATTATTCACGGTTTCTCTTATTCCCGCATTACTAACCACCATCCCAGAGGAAACAAATTCACCGCTTTCCAGCTCCACACCCTGCACCCGACCCTCCTCAACCACAATCTTTTGGGCTGAAATCCCGGTTTTCACATCACCTCCAAATTTGGTTATACCCCAAGTATATGCCTGCGGAATAGATATGCATCCACCTTTGGGATAGCCTGTACTCATATCTTTTGCAAGCGAGGACATGCATCTCACAAATTCTCCAGCCGAGGCTTCATGGTAAGGAACTACAAAGTACATAGTGCAAATGCCATTAAAGAATGAGTGAACCAAAACGTTATCTGTATATTGGGATAACCAGTATTTCAAACTGACACTGTCAAGTTTATGGGTGTCTTCTATTCGCATCAAATCACCCAGCAACTTAATGAGCTCTCGATAGTCCGAGTCTGGAACCAGCTTCTCAAGCTCTCTGGGAAACTTCCAAAACTTGCCCCCGTAAAACTGTGCCGGTCCCGGATTTCGCGCCAAAACCCATTCCACGGCGTCCTCCATATGCATCATTCTGAGAACAGCGCCTAGAGGACCCTTACCTGACCTTCCAAAGGTGTGAACACCCACATCCACCCTAAAACCTTCCCTCTCGTAACTTGTGCAGCGTCCACCAACAACCTCATTTTTCTCAACCAGAAGAGTTTTCAAACCATTAAAGGCCAAAATACCGCCAATAGCCGTGCCCCCAATACCGCCACCAACAACCACCACATCATAATCATACATATCAAAAACACCCTTTAAAAACTGAAAGTAACTCCCTTAAATTGGATTTATACCCATCCACCAATTTAAAGTTTAACACACCAAATCCCCACCACAAAAAATAAGCACAACAACCACAATTCAATCCAAATTTAAGCTGTTGATGAGAAAGCCCCCGACTTTTAGCCGCGGGGAGTGTCAACACTTTTTTATACTCTAAACAATCCAAAATCCATTCAAATCATACCCAAAAAGAAAATTGGCGAGGTGTTTCCATGCCTTATAAAAACATTATTTATGAGAAGGATGGACACGTGGTAACCATCACTCTTAACCGTCCCGAAGTTCACAACGCCCTCAACTGGGAAACGGCCCAGGAGCTCCACAAGGCCTGGCAAACATTTAGAGACGATGACGATGCCTATGTAGCCATAATGACTGGAGCAGGGGACAAGGCCTTCTGCAGCGGCTGGGACTTAAGAGACGCCGCATTCCAAACAGGCGTACTGGAGGAACTCAGAGACTTTGACAGGTACCGAGTTCACCTCTACAATTCACCCGGACCCTGCGGCTACACTCGCCGCTTAGACATTTTCAAGCCCACAATAGGAGCCATTAATGGTTACTGCTTCGCCGCGGGCCTTGAAACCGCCCTCACCCTCGACATCCGCATAGCCTCTGAGAATGCCGAGTTCGGCTTGCTTGAGCGACGGTGGAACATTGTTCTCGCCGATGGAGGAGCAGTGAGACTTCCCCTAATAGTTGGGTTCGCGAAGGCTTTAGAGCTGGCCATTACTGGGCGCCGTTTTGGGGCCCAAGAGGCTCTACGTATGGGATTGGTTTCAGAGGTGGTGCCTCAAAACCGGCTTATGGATAGAGTTCGTGAACTCGCCGAGTCCATATGTGAACTCCCCCAGGGAGCGATTCGCTCCGACAAGGAAGCTATAATAAGAGGAATTGGGCGTCCCCTAGAAGAAGCCCTACGTATAGAGGCGGAAATGGCGATGTCCATGCTCATAAGAAGAGACTCGTTCAGCGAGGGAGCAAAGGCCTTCCTAGAGAAACGCAAGCCGGAATGGAAAAAACATGGACTCTAAAAATAGTAATCCTAATGAAAAAAACTTCCTATGCTTGTTCCCTGCGGAATATTACCTTATAAATATTGGGGCGTTAGGTTATACATAACTACAGAGGGGAACTAATTGGCGAACATAGGTTTAAACAAGGAGCATCTAGATGAGACTTCTCCTATCACCTGAAAAGTAACTGGTGGACATTTGTCGCGACTAGGAGGGAGTTCAGACTATCCAAGGTCGCCTGCGCCTTACTGGATAAGGCAAGGCCCATCGGCTACTATAAGCGGTATCCGGAACTGGTAAGAAAAGATGAATGTTCCCGCAAAAAATTCCATTTTTTTGGGCAAAACAATTTTATATCTAAAGAATTCAATATTGAAGAAAGTATAACCATGTTAAGGTTGGCTATCTATGATTAAAACCAAACTTATGGAAATGTTGGGAATAAAGTATCCCATAATTCAGGCTGGAATGGGTCCCTATTCAACCACTAGGCTCGCCGCTGCTGTAGCTAACGCTGGAGGACTGGGAATCATAAGTGGCGTGGGTATGGGAGTCTGCAAACTTTTGGGGGGCCAAAAATTCATGGACTACGACCCCAAAAAGAGTCCTGCTCAAAATATGAGGGAAGCCATCCATTACGTTAAGGAAGCAACCCAAAAGTCTGGAGGCATATTTGGAATAAACGTTCCGGTCGCTGTGGAATTCCGGGAAATAAGCGACGAATTGATCCAAACTGCAATCGAGGAGAGAGAAAAAGATCCCGAACTAGTCAGAAGAATGAAGGTTATAATTACTTCTGCAGGAAACCCGGAGCGTCACGCGGAAATGATAAAGGAGTCGGGAGTGCTGCGTTTCCATGTCTGTCCCTCCCCCTACCACGCAAAGAAGGCCGAGAAAGCCGGTGCAGACTTGGTAATCGCCAGCGGCCATGAGGGTGGAGGCCACGTGGCCCACGAACCAGTTCATAGCATGGTTCTGATTCCCGAAGTGGTAAAGACGGTGAGTGTGCCAGTTGTGGCCGCGGGAGGCTTCTGTGACGGAGCAGGGCTGGTTGCAGCTTTGGCTCTGGGGGCGGTTGGCATACAGATGGGCACGCGGTTCATAGCCACCAAGGAGAGTGACTTCCTCGACTACTACAAGGACTACACCAGGAATCTTGGAGATGTCAGAAACACTATTGTTGCTAGGGGAGTCTTTGGCAGAATAAGATACTTGAAAACCGACGCCACTGTTGAACTTTATGAGATGGAGAAGAGAGGGTGTCCTGATGCTGAGGTTGCCGACTTTGAATTGAAAGCCATCCAAGCAATACATTTTGGTGATCCCAAGAAGGCAGCATTTTTCGGTGGTGAGGTTGCAGGAAGATTTTCAGATCTACCCACAGTAAAAGAACTCATGGACAGAATAGTCAAAGAAGCGGAAGAAATTATCAGGGATAAGCTGCCAAAGGTGGTTGCATAACTATTACCTTATCTTTTTTGTTTGTTTTTGAGGAGGAGTTTTTGTGAAGGATTTGAAAACCATTAAGATTGAGAAGGAGGACGGTATAGGAATAATTACTCTTAACCGGCCCGAGAAGAGAAACGCCATAAACTTTGAAATGTTTACCGAGATTGGAGAAGCGGCCGACATAGTCTCAGATGATGACGACATAAAGAGTGTCATTATAACTGGTGCGGGGCCCTCCTTCAGTGCGGGAATAGATTTCAACTCCTTTGGGCGATTCGGAGGCATATCCTCTCGGGAATTCAGGAACCTTGGAAGAAAAATTCAGATAGGATGGACTAGAATTGAAAACATTGAGAAGCCAGTCATAGCCGCCATTAATGGTTCAGCGATTGGGGGAGGCTTGGAGCTCACCCTCTGCTGCGACATTCGCATAGCAGCGGACAATGCCCGCATGGGCATCCCCGAGGTTTGCATAGGCATCGTGCCTGACCTAGGAGGAGCTCAGAGGCTTCCCAGAATAATTGGATTGGGAAGAGCAAAGGAACTCATATTCACAGGCAGAATCATAGGAGCACAGGAAGCCGAGAGAATAGGGCTGGTAAACAGGGTGGTTCCCGCAGAAAAACTCATGGACTCAGCCAAAGAATTAGCCAGAGAAATCATGGACAACGGCCTAATTGCAGTGGGGCTGGCCAAAAAAATCGCCAACAAGTCCCTAGAAGTCGACATGGAAACCATACTGGAATACTCAATACTCGCTCAAGACATATGCATAAGAAACGAAAATATGGGGGAACTATTCAACCGCTACATGCAAAAGAAAGGCAAGAAAAAATAACCTCCAAACCCAGAACCACAAAAGGCAAATAAAATTTTTAGGACACCCCCTTGAATCCCATTTTTTAGAATAAGCGGACATAGAAAAACGGTCAATGCTTTAAACAGAAATAAGCCTTAATAGGGCTCCTTCTGGCAAAAGGAGAAAAAAATAGGGGAGAACAAAAACCAAGTGTGCATGCCCCCCTAAAACCAATTCTGGGGGGCGTCCCCTTTTGAGGATTTGTGCAAAAATTTCCCAAGGATAAAGATAGTAGAGAGGGAGGATTTTTTTCCTCCTTCAAAAATTTATACGAGTTTAAAGTACTGGATATCCATCATGTCTCCTACGGTTTTGTCTCTCCACACTGCCTTTACCTTTGCACCCACCTTGACCTGCTTTTTGACCTTCTCAATGTCTGATAAGTCCACTTCTCCTATGTAGTGGTAGAAGGAGCTGTCAGCGCCGTCCAGTTTTATACACGCTATTATGTAGGGGGGTTTCGCAGGTTGGTTAACATAGGGGTATGTGACCAGAGTCCAAGATTCGATGGTTCCCTTGTCACTTACTTGAACCCAGTCCGGAATATCCACAAAACACGTGCCACAGAATTTTCTACCCGGAACTAGGACCTTGCCGCACTTGGGACATTTACTTCCCATTATTTTCTTGTCCTTCATGCCTTGGAAAAATTTTAATCCCGCTTCCCCAATCGACCAACGGTAGGGAAGTTGAATCGCACCATATTTCACATTTTTAATTCCTTCCTCAGCCATTTCACAATCCTCCAAAATTTTTATGGTGTTCTACTCAAAATCATCACACTAATGAGATGGTTAGCTCCCCCAAGACCATTACTGAACGCTGTCTCAGCGTCGGGAATCTGGTGTGCCCCGGCTTTGCCAGTGACTTGAAGAGCAGCCTCCACCACCCTAACCATAGCTGTGGCACCAATGGGATTAGTGCTCAACACGCCTCCCGAAGGGTCGCATGGCAACTCCCCGCTCCTAGACACTATGCCTTCCTCGACAAGTTTGTATGCTTCTCCCGGTTTACAGAAGCCAAAACACTCATAATGCATCATTTCTTGGAAAGTGAAGGGATTGTACACTTCTGCCACGTCCAGTTGCTTAAGGGGATTAGTGATACCTGCCATTTTGTAGGCTCGCCTAGCCACCTCTATGGTCCCCGGATTTTCCACACTATCATTATCACCAGACCAATACTCGTTGCCACAATACGCCACACCCTTAACCCAAGCAGGAGTATCAGTAATTTTCCTAGCCCGCTCCTCCGAAGCGTATATGATTGCGCAGGCACCATCCGATTGTGGACACACATCCAACAATCTAATGGGGTAACAGATTATTCTGGAATTCAGAACATCATCAACCCTAATCTTTATCTTAATATGCGCATAGGGATTGTCAAAAGCGTCCAAATGATTCCTCACTGAAACCTCAGCCGCAGCCAAACGAATCTTCTCCTCAGGAACATCATACCTATGCAGGTACTCATTACTCTGCTGGGCAAAAACTCCCGGGGCACCCGGCACAAAAGGCCTACTAAAGTGAGCGTCACCCACAGTATTCATAGTTCCCTGAGCCTCACCCTCATACTGCTTCTCCGCACCCACAGCCAAAACCACATCAAACATACCTGAAGCTACATGGTAATAACCAGACTGAGCCACAGACATACCCGTAGTTCCACAGGTAGCCACCCTCATATTAGACTTCAATACAGCACCAGCCGCATCGTCACCCCAATAAAGGTGGGGGGCGTTGACTCCCTCCATCGGGGCAGGCATGGAGCCGGATACCACCGCCTCTATCTCCTCTATGGTTAAATTTGCGTCATCTAGAGCCCTTTTTACGGCTTCATGTACCAGTTCTGGGAAACTTACCTCTCTTCGTTTTCCATGGGCTGTCTGACCCACGCCCACTATGGCTACTTTTCTAACCATCAAGTTTCTCCTCTTTACCTGCCCAAGATTGCTACCATGTGGAGCTGTCCCGCAAGCCCGTGTACACTGTGCACCAGTGCTGTCTCCGCATCTGGAACCTGTCTTTCACCCGCCTTGCCCCAGAGCTGTAGAGCAGCCTCAGCAGCCCTTATAGCTCCACGGGCACAGAAGGGATTCGTGGAGAGAACTCCACCTGAGGGGTTCACAGGCAGCTCGCCGTCCATACTAGTTACTCCCTCCTTGATGAGTTTTGCGCCTTCACCCTTGGAGCAGAAGCCTAATGCCTCATACCAGAGCAACTCTTGGAAAGCGTAGGGCTCACAAATCTCGGCCACATCAATTTCTTTGAGTGGCTTTTTTATTCCCGCCATTTCGTAGGCCTTTTGGCTGGCTATTCTTAGTGCCCGGTTTTCCAGCATGTCTCTGTCTCCCATAAAGTAGGGCTCAACCCTCCAGTTTATTCCCTTTATCCAGATGGGGTCGTCGGTGAACTTTTTGGCCGCTTTTTCACTGGCCAGGATTAGGGCGCAGGCGCCATCTGAAGCTGGGCAGCACATGAGCTCCCTTAGAGGGTAAGCCATAACTGGAGTGTGCATTATGTCCTCTACTGTTACTCTCATCTTTCGGTGTGCGTGGGGATTAAATAGAGCATTTCTAAGATTCTTGACAGCTACCTCAGCTCCCGCCTCTTCTCCAACCTTGTATCGGCTCATGTACTGGTTGGCTTGAAGGGCGGCCGCCGAGATTTCTTCCAGACCTATGGGTCTCTGGTAGAAGGGATCATTATAAATGTTTGTTAACGTGGCTATGGACGGCACCTCGCTACACTTAGTAACCCCCATGACCAGACAGGTGTCAAAGTGTCCGGATCTGACTCTCATGTATCCATAGGCTAAAGCCAATCCGGAGTCCTCCTCCGCTTTGGTGCTGTCCTTAAGATAGCCCGCCGCGGCGTCGAAGTGGAACACGTTTGAGCAACCCATACCTTGCCAGTAGTCCGAGGATGAGGCCACAATAGTACCGAGTTCTTCTCGGGTTAAGCCCACCTTGTCCATTACGGTTTTGGTTACTTCGAAGGCCAGTCCCCTTACGGAATCCATTAAGTTTTCTCCACACTTTTGAGCCACACCAACAATTGCTACCCTTTCAGACATAAAAACCACCCTTAAACATTGTTTATTTTATGGGTTTGAAGTATTCGATGTCGGTTATTGCTCCTACCCTTTTTTCGGCCCACACTGCCTTGACTCGCATTCCTATTTTTACTTGGTCCTTTACTTTCTCGGGGTCGGAGAAGTCGATACCCATTATGTAGTGGTTGAACCCGGTGTCTGCACCGTCAAGATCTATGACCGCTACGATGTAGGGAGGGTTTCTGGGTTGTCCAACAAAAGAGTAGTTCACGAAGGCGTAGGTTCTTATGGTGCCTTCATCTTTAACTTCTACCCAGTCGAATAGCTCTACGAAGTCTCGGGGACAAAATTTTCTGCCTGGAACCAAAACCCTGCCGCACTTGTGGCATTTTGTTCCCAGAATTTTCTTCTCTTTGAGTCCTTGGAAGAAGCGTAGTCCAGAGGGTCCAATAACCCATTTGTAGGGCAGAGTAAATTCCGCTTCCCTAACAGTTTTAACCTCTTCTTCACTCAAACTATTTTCCTCCAAACCATTTGGAATATTCCAAAAAATTATGCCTTTTCACTAATGGGAAATCATGGCTTGTCCTAAATAATTTTTTAGTATTGTGGTTGAGGTAACCGCGTTTGACATAGGCTATTCTTTTTTCCACTTCTTTGTTTGAATGTCTATATAAATTTTGTTTAAAGACTTGATGGGGGCCAGTCGTAATTAAGTTGCAGAAAGAGGGGATGCATAGATCTTAAAGTAGGTTTTCCCCTTAACCTCCTATTTTTTGTCATAATCGGGAAAAGAATTCTTATGATGCCTCTCTTTCTTAAAAACACTAATAAAAGAACTTTCCAAAAATGGATGACGCCCATGCTAACAGTTCTAAAATAGCGGTGTTTAAATAGAATTATGCTGAACTACAGCAAGATGCCTATGGAGCGATTATACACCCTCAAAGAGGCAAAACAACCACTGGGCGTCACAACGCGAACCATCCAGAAATGGGACAAGCAGAGCAAGCTACGAGTGGCCAGAACAGCCGGCGGTCGAAGACGGATACCCGAAAGTGAAATCAAGCGACTGCCCCACATCCACGAGCAGAGAGAGGTCATAGGGTACGCCCGCGTGT
>JAHQXB010000163.1 GCA_029856435.1 Candidatus Jordarchaeia archaeon | reverse complement strand
CTATACCGGCACCTACAATTACCGCGTCAAAATCATAATCCATCATGAAAATCAATTCCTAAAACATATTCAAAAATTGTGTTTTAACTCCATTTGCCACCCTTTAAACTTTATTCTCAACAGTATATTTAGGACGAATTTCAAAAAGGAACAAAGAAGCCTACGTTCCTAGAATTTTTAATTTTATTTAGGTTTTGACGGAAAAAAAGAAAAACCGAGAGGTATTATCACCCATTTTTCGCAGATTTGAATTTTTTATTTTGTCTGGAGGATGTAGGCCCTTTACATCCGTTTTGTGTCCTCCAAACACCTTGAAACATTCTTTCCCCGCTTTTAGTTCCAAGGCCCCACTTTTCCGCGCTATATGCCTGCTTCTTCCTTGAGAGCTTCCATCGAAACGGTTTTAGCACCAACAGGCATGCTCACCCTCTTCCTATTCTCGACTGGGATTGATGGGCATAGGCACTGAGATGTACTGTTCGAGGTGGAGAAGCCCAAGCTGGTCCAGTACGAGCTTGAGGGAAGGCGGCGGATCCTCAAGCAGCCACAGCTCTCCGCCTTGCAAGGGAAAGGTGGAGAAGGTTCACCCTTCTGAAGAGCCAGAAGAGGGGGTGGGTAGTTATCTGCACTCCCTGCCTCCTACACAGCGTCTGAAGGAGAGAGTAGACCATGGGGGCCAGTACCATGATGAAGACCAAGGATGTGACACGCGTATCCTTGTGGAGGAAGATGGGGTGAACCTTTGTGCGCTACTTCAGGTTTTTGAAGGCGTTCTCAACTTCGTGGTGGCTCTTATAGGCATGTGGCACACACCCTAGAGTACTTCCTCCCTGTTTGTCGCCAAAACATATTTCTCCTAAAACGCCTTAATCCTTGCAAGCTCCTCCCAATTTATGGTGTAGTGTAGGTGGGTTTTCCCCTCCTCTCCGGAGGGCTCCCAGCGTATACACTTCTTGTATTCCCCCCTTCACCACCCTTTTTATCTGCTCTTGGGAATAGTTTTGTTCTTGTAGCGGCGGGTGTTGAGCTTGCCCCTTACCTTTTTGAGGGCTTTGAACATCCTTCCCAGTTTCTTCTTCCGGTTTTTGGCGTCTTGGGAGCCTTGTCCTGGTTCCAGATGATGATCACCCTCACTTTCAGCTCCTTAGGGGTTCTCTCAGCAGCAAAGAACTTGGCTCCGTTTCTGCCCCGGCAGTTGAGTTTCTTGTAGTCCTTCTAGGGAATGTATACCATCATATCTTTTAGTCCATTGTTGAGTTTGAGGGCCTCCACGAACTGGCACCGTTTTACCATCGCCTTGAGGTTTTTCCCCTCAAGCATCTTTCGGTTCCCCACTACTATGAAGATTGACTCCTTGAGGCGGGCTTGGAGGGCTCCCATGTTTGATTCCACGGTTTTCTGGTCGGGCGTGTTTCCGGGGGTGGATTTCGTGTATGAGGGGGCGTCCTCATGTGTTACATCAAGACTAGTTGCGATCTGCTTCTTGTCTGGTCTGTGGTCTCTGCTGTAGCCGAACTTGACGATTTCGCTCTCCTTGTATTCTCCTTGGAAGAGGAGGATGGTTGTGTCCCAGTGTACGAGCTTTGCTCACCTTGAACTCGGTTGATGGCGTTCGCGGCGATGGTGGCCTCTATTTCCTGTATGTGGGGTTTAGGGTGTCTAGGGTTCGGGCTATTTCTGTCGTCGTCGTTGAGGAATTCTGGGGGATTTCCAGTGTTTCTTCGACTGCTAGGTCTTCAGCCCAGGTGCTGACGCGGTACATGGTGGGGCTGGTTAGGCGGTTGGCTATTGAGGGCTTCAACGGTGCTTCCGTGGCTGGTCCTGGACTGGTTGGTGGGGCTTGCTCCGCAGCGTCTGTTAACTTCTCCAGCTATGTTAAGCTTCCTCATTATTGGCACGATGACTGTAAGCTGGTTCACGCCCTTGCTTTTGACGCTCAGCAGTTTCATATAATTCCAGTAAAATAAGCAGCACAAAAATATAAAAGTTAAATCTGCGAAAAATGGGTTATAATAAATTTAATTTGATTTAACGGAGATGATTTGTAATGGGCAGTTATAAGGACATAATTTTTGAGAGAAAGCCTCCTGTTGCGTGGGTGACTTTTAATAGACCAGATAAGCTTAATGCCATATCCCTAACTCTGATAGAGGAATTGGGCGATGTGTTGGACAAACTTTGGAACGATGAGGAAATTAGAGTACTAGTCTTAACAGGTGCAGGAGATAGGGCTTTCTGTGCTGGAGCAGACATAACCATGTTCCAAGGGAAAAGTCCCCACACCATGTTTCATATTATAAGAAAAATAGTTGAAGTTACCGAGAAGATGGAGAAGTTTCCCAAGCCCATTGTTGCGGCAATCAATGGTTTTGCTCTAGGTGGAGGGTGTGAGCTTGCCATTTCCTGCGATTTCAGAATAGCAACCGATAAGTCCGCGTTTGGGCAGCCTGAAATAAGGCTGGGCTTGATTCCCGGTGCAGGAGGAACCCAAAGACTTTCCAGACTCATAGGTCTGGGACGAGCCAAGGAACTCTGCATGCTGGGCGATCGTATCTCGGCGGAAGAAGCATACCGCATAGGTCTGGTAAACAAGGTGGTTCCCGCGGATAAATTCCAGGAAGAAGTACAAAAATTTGTCAACAGATTAGCTGAAGGCCCACCAGTAGCCCTCAAAATGGCTAAGTACGCCTGCAACTTTGGAACCCAAGTTCCACTAGACGTGGGATTGGTTCTAGAATCTGGAGTGTTTGGAATCCTTTTTGGAACTCAAGATATGGTGGAAGGCACCTCAGCCTTCCTAGAAAAGAGGCAACCCAAATTCTTCGGGAAATAACTCTCCACTTTCTTTTTTTATTGTCTTAAAAAACATTTAATCAATTTTTAAAGCATTATGAGGGTGTAAAAATTCTTCTTGGTGTATTTTGGAATTTTCAGATAGGAAACAATTTATAGTACTTGTTTACTACCTTTTTATTATCAGTACTAATTCTTAAGCATCGGTTTAAATATTTGGAATTGGGTTCTGGCGGAGTTGATTTTTGGTTGCAGGAGATTGTTAAGTTATTGTTTGAATTGGCTTCTGTGGAGAGGTTATCTTTACTGATGCTTATTAATGAGAAGCCTAGGAGGCTATCTGACATTTCAAGGGAGGTGGATATCACAACTCCCGAGGTTTCTAGGCAACTTAACAGGTTGGTGTCTCAGGAAATTGTTAACAAAACCTCTGAGGGCTTCTATGAAGTAACGCCCTATGGTAAACTGATACTACAATCACTGGACGTATTCAATTTCTTAACGAAGCATAGGGAGTACTTTGTGAGTCACAATTTAACAGCTATTCCCCCCGAATTCATCCATAGACTAGGAGAATTAAAAGATTCAGTGATGGTGGAGGGTGTCTATAGAATTATTAACATCCAAGAGAAATATATGGAAGAAACCCAATCTAGACTGTGGACTCTGTCCAGACAGATTTTTCACCGAGTATTTCCGGTGCTGGAAAGACTCACAGGAAGGAGTGTTGACATAAGAATCATTCTCCCCAAATCCATTATTGAGACACAACAGTTCAAAAAACTTGAGCAATATGGCAGTCACTTCACAAGATTCTTGGAAAAAGTAGACCTTGTTATAGGAGTGCTCGACCAAGCGGGTGGAATTTGTTTCCCCTCAGTCGAGGGAAACATAGATATGTCCTATATGATAGGCTGCATCGATCAGGTCTCCTACAAATGGTTAACAGACCTCCACTCCTACTTCTGGAGGAAGGCAGAAACTTTATAAAAAGGAATACTCGGTATTTTTGCGCTTATATTTTTGCATTGCTGGAGAACAAAGAACTATAGATTTTCTCACTAATTTTTTTCCTAAACCTCTCCCTAACCCGGGGGGTTATTTAAGGCTTCTTTTCCCAAAAAAGGCGGAAAAAACCATGTTCCCTGAAAGCGAAAAGGAAAAAATTAAATGGATAGTCTATATCCAACTTCCTTAACATTGCGGTTCGCTTCTCCTTTTTTCTTTTTTGGGCTTAACTGAGAGAAGAGCCTTTTATAAGCAATTCTTTGCGAGGGAAGGCGAATCTGAGTTTCTGGTGATAGTTGTTTGTTGACCGAAATGTTTAAATTTTTATACTTTAACTATACAACTTGAATTTGTATAATTATTCAAGTTGTATACCTAAATTTAATATGTTAGGATACACGCAAGAAACATTCCGAATTAAAAATAATCAGCCCCAATAAAGTTTCGTAATCATTATCCGGATTAAATAAAGTATGCCCGGAGCGTGGTGGGATATATGGAAAACTGCAACCAAGAAGAGTTAGAGACTGTAATGTCAGTTCTTGATAATCCTATTAAAAGGAAGATTATTCGCAAGCTTAGCGAGGAGCCTACTTACGCTTTACAGCTATCCAAGGAGCTGAGATTAGGACAGCAGAATGTGAACAAGCACCTCAAAAACATGGAGATGGGAGGAATAATTGAGAGCGTAGAGAGGGAGAGCCCTTCCGGTCCCAAAAGGAAGCAGTACTCCATCAAAAAATTCTATTCTTTAAGGATAGATTTTGGCCCCAACCTTTACCTTGAGTCACTGAGGTGTTTGGATAACTCTCAAGAATTGGCCTATAGTGATTTGGGGTTGGAAAAATTTAAAAAAAGGCTCGAGGAAATAAGAGCTCTGAAAGAGAAGGGTGAAAAGCTGGATGGTTTAAATATTCTAATTTCAGAAATTGAAGATGAAATCAACTCTCTCGAAGAAAAACGCGCTGGTATGCTCCTAATCAGAAACATGGCTATGAAAGAAGCGGGTCTCCTGATGAGTGACCTTCCGCAGCCGGAACGGAGAGTAATGTACAGAATTCTGGATCAGAAAACAACCAGTTGCGAAGCAATATCTGAACAGCTAGACATGAGAGAGAACAAAGTCAGAGAAGTCATAAAAAAACTCATAGAACGAGGCCTTAAGAGCATAGAGGTGAAGGTTGACAAATCTAAATAAAACCCAATTCGGTGATTAATAGAACATCTCAAATTTTGAAGCATCCGACACTGCAAAAAACTGTAATAATCTGGAAACTGGTGGTGAAATTTTATGGAAAGTTCTAAAAAAGAGGAACACGGGGGAAACAAAGACAAGAATACTATGAAGAAAGGCCAAGAAGAATCCAAAAATGTAGAAGAACTGGAGAAATGCTTAGAGGAGGAGAAAAAAAGGGCAGAAGAATTTTCAAAATCACTAGAGGCGGAGAAGAAAAAAACAGATGAGTACCTAAACAGGTTAAAGTATTTGCAGGCGGATTTTGAAAATTATAGGAAAAGAGTGGAAAGAGAGAAGGAAGAAATAGCAAGCCGGGAAAAAGCAAGATTGATCACCAGACTTCTAGTCATACTGGACGAACTTGAATTAGCAATCAAGAATGGGAAAGAGGCTGAAAGGAAAGACATTTTGGTGGAAGGGGTGGAAATGGTTTATAACAAATTACAAAAACTATTGTGCGAAGAGGGGCTGAGCGAGATTCAAGCTTTGGGCAAACCCTTCAACCCCGAGCTTCATGAAGCTGCACTTGTAGTTCAAACAGAGGAGCACCCTAACAACACCGTTATTGAGGAAACTAGGAAGGGTTTCATGCTCAATGGTAAGGTCGTTAGACCAAGCACCGTTGTAGTTGCCAAAAAACCCATTGGAGGTTCATGCTAATCTTATAAATAAATGGAGGCGCAAAAAAATGTCTAAGGAGAGTAAAAAGGAAAAAATTATTGGTATAGACTTGGGTACTAGCAACTCTGCGGCTGCCGTCATGGAAGCTGGACGGCCCGTGATAATTCCCAGTGCTGAGGGTACTACACTTTATGGTAAAGCTTTTCCCTCAGTTGTGGCATTTACTGAGGACGGCACCCTCCTAGTGGGTGAACCGGCGAGACGACAAGCGATCACAAATCCTGAGGGAACAGTGATGGCTATTAAGAGAAAAATGGGCACCGACTACAAGGTTAAAATCAGAGGCAAGGAGTACACTCCCCAACAAATATCCGCATTTATACTCCAGAAGATAAAGAGAGACGCCGAAACCTTTCTGGGAGAAAAGATTAACAAGGCAGTGATTACAGTTCCCGCCTACTTTAACGATAACCAGAGACAGGCAACTAAAGACGCTGGGACCATCGCTGGCCTAGAAGTTGTGAGAATCATAAATGAACCAACAGCAGCTGCTCTGGCTTATGGTTTAGACAAGGCCGAAAAAGAAATGAAAATCATGGTCTTTGACTTTGGCGGAGGAACCCTTGATGTTACCATAATGGAGTTTGGCGGCGGCGTTTTCGAAGTAAAATCCACCAGCGGCAACACACAGCTTGGCGGTACAGACATGGACAACGCAATTGTCGACTACATAGTTGAGGAGTTCAAGAAGAGTACGGGAATCGATTTACGAAGAGACAAGACAGCTATGCAGAGAATAAGGGAAGCCGCAGAAACGGCGAAGATAGAACTTTCAACCATGTTGACAACAAACATAAACCTTCCATTCATAACCTCAGACGCCAGCGGCCCAAAGAATCTAAACATGACCCTCACAAGAGCCAAATTAGAGGAACTAGTTGCTCCAATTATTGAACGTTGCCGTGAACCCATGAGGCAAGCTCTTTCCGATGCTAAACTCACTCCAAAGGACATAGACAAAATAATTCTAGTGGGTGGACCAACCAGAATGCCCATAGTGCGCAAGTTTGTGGAGGACTTTATGGGCAAGCCCGCGGAAAGAGGAGTAGACCCGATGGAGTGCGTAGCTATGGGCGCCGCTATACAGGGCGCAGTTCTAGCAGGAGAAGTAACTGACATTCTACTACTAGACGTAACTCCTCTCTCTCTAGGAGTAGAAACACTGGGAGGAGTAGTAGCAAAAATAATTGAGAGAAACACCACTATTCCTACTAGGAGAAGTCAAATATTCACAACTGCTTCTGACTTCCAAACCACAGTAACCATCCACGTCGTTCAGGGAGAACGCCCTATGGCTGCGGATAATGTTTCCCTAGGAATGTTTAACCTTACAGGTATCCCACCTGCACCTAGGGGAGTGCCTCAAATCGAGGTTACATTTGACATAGACGCGAACGGAATACTAAATGTGTCTGCTAAGGACTTGGCTACGGGGAACGAGCAGAAGATAACCATAACAGCCACAACCAAACTCTCAGAAGCGGAGAAGGAACGCATGATAAGGGAAGCTGAACAGTTCGCCGAACAGGACCGCAAGAAGAAGGAAGAAGCGGAGACCAGAAACGAGGCTGACTCCCTAATATACACCACGAACAAAACCATAAAGGATTTGGGCGACAAAATCAGCTCAGATCAAAAAGAACGACTAGAAAAGGCGGTAAAAGAGCTTCAAGAAGCACTGGGCAAGAAAGAAATAGAGCCAATAAAAAGCAAGATTGAAAACCTAAAGAACGTCTTACAAGAAGTGAGCACAACTGTTTATCAGAGGGTGGCTCAGGAACAGGCAAGGCAGGCTCAAGCAAGTCAGGCAGGAGCAGCAGGCGCAGGAGCTGCGGGAAGCTCTAGCGCAGGAGGAAAAAAGGAAAAGGTGGTTGACGCAGACTTCAAGGTTGTGGATGAGGAGAAAAGCTAAAAAATGATTCCCATTTTTTTATTCTTTGAGTAAATGAACTTTTGTGAAGCTTCTTTGTTTTAAAGGGGAACAACTATGTCTAATAAGAGAGATTATTACGATGTGCTGGGTGTTCCGAGAGATGCTACAAAGGAACAGATAAAAAACGCTTACCGCAAATTGGCTATGCAGTACCATCCAGACCGTAACAAGTCGCCAGACGCAGAGGAGAAATTTAAGGAAATATCAGAAGCCTACGCGGTGCTGTCTGATGATGAGAAGAGGCGGCAGTACGACATGTTTGGACACGCGGGAATAAGCGGTAGATACACGCAGGAAGACATATTCAGAGGCACCGACTTCGACAGCATATTCAGAGATCTGGGGTTCGAATTTGGCTTCGGAGGTTTTGACAGTATATTTGATATGTTCTTTGGGCGTGGTCGAGAGCGGGGCCGCAGGGCAAGATGGGAATCCTGGGATAATCGCCCTATACCAGGGGATGACTTGAGGTTCGACATGGAAATAACCTTGGAACAGGCGTTTACGGGACTAAAAACAGAGATAAGTGTTCCCCACGCTCGAGACTGTAATACCTGTAAAGGTACAGGGATTGAGCCCGGAAAACAGCCCACTCGATGTTCACAGTGTGGAGGCACGGGTCAACTGCAACATGTGAGGGAATCGGCAACCACAAGATTTGTGCAAATCACAACCTGTCCCAAGTGTGGAGGGAGAGGACAAATAATTGAGTACCCGTGTCATGAATGTAAGGGCTCAGGAAAGGTTCACATTAAACGCAAAATAGCAGTGGACATACCTCCCGGGGTGGACAATGGCACCCGTATTAGAATAAAGGGTGAAGGTGAACCAGGCATAAGGGGAGGTCCCCCAGGTGACTTATATGTGGTAACACACATTAAACCCCATCCCATATTTCAAAGGGAGGGAAACGATCTATTAGTGGATGTCCCCATAACGTTCACACAGGCCGCTCTTGGCGCAAGAATTGAGGTTCCAACAATAAATAGTAAGGCTGAGCTAAGAATACCTCCGGGCACGCAAAGCCATACTGTGTTCAGGTTAAAAGGTAGGGGAATGCCTGACATATCAAGTGGCCAGAGAGGAGACGAATTTGTGAGGGTTATAGTGCGTGTTCCCGAAAAGTTAACTCCACGCCAGAGGGAATTGCTAAGACAGTTAGCCGAAGAAGAAAAAAAGTACCATAAACCCAATTTTGATTGATTTTTCTATTCTTCAAAAAAGTATTATTCGTTGGAACTATCTATTTTAATATTGAATCGGTGGAGTGGTCATCTCTGTGTTTTCGATTTTCTTTTTTTGAACTATTTTTGTGTGACTCGAAATATTTGCTTAAATATCTAATGGGTGCGTAGAAGATTTGGGGTGAGGAACGGATGCGTCCTCCAATTACAGTTAGTTGTCCTGCGTCTTTTTTCAGCCAACCTATGAGTTCATGAATCACGATGCTTCGGGGAGCTTCTCCGACCTCCTCCACGTGTCCCAGTAAAGCCACCGAGAATACGCCCACGAGGGATGATAGAATAAATTGGAAATCTAATCCCTCGAAGGACAGAATCGGCACCTTGGCGGATATTCCATACTGTGACCACTCCAGAGTTAGGGATAATTGCTTTTGTACAAAAAAGTCTGCAAAAAGTCCTCCAAGAGTTGATGCAATGCCAGAGGCTATGGAAGTTACAATCGCTACGCTTGCTAGGTAGGTGGAAGCGGGCTTAGGGTAAGATAATTTAGCAGCAATATTTAGGGTGGTTAAGTCCGTGCCCGCATTTGACATACCCAGAAATATGCTCAAAACAAATAGAATTGGCAGGCTTAAAATATGCTTTTGGGGGAGCGTGGTGAATGTCCAAGCAAAAGTGGTAATTACGAAAACACTAGCACTTACTGAGAGCAGAGGCTTGTTGCCAAACCTGTCAGTTAGTTTTCCAAACGGTCCCATGAAATAAATGTTGGATATTCGGGTAATTATTGTGAAAAGCATGACGTAAGCTATGTTCAGATCTAATACTGATAGCATGTAAACAGCCATGAATGGTGTGGCAAGGTTAGAGGCAAAACTCCAAAAGCCAAGGGCGGAGAGCAGTTTTCTGAAGTTTTTGTCCACGAATGGTTGTTTTAGGAGTTCGAAGCTGAATTTTGATTTTACCATGCTAGGTTCAGGGATGCGGGTAATGAAAAAAACACCCACCATCCCAAAGATTACTCCTATGATGAAGATTACCGAGTAACTTTTTAGCGTCTCTGAGGATACCCCGCCAAAGTTATCAATATAAAGTCCAGCCAGAATGCCCAGCGTAGAGCTTAGAGAGTAACTCAGCTTGAACCTTTTTGCAAAAAACGTTCCACGGGTTTCCATGGGAACTAAATCTCTCATCCAGGAGTTCCAGCTACACGCAGATATATTGGCGAGCATAGAGCTAGCGGAAAAAACGCTAATCAGTAGAAGTAGGTTCTGTGGGGCAAAGAAGGGCATAAGAGCAATAATAATCCACAAAGCTCGGCTTGTTAGGGAACCTAGTATTGTTATGAGCTTCCTCCTGCCAAGCTTTTCAATCAAGTATATGGTGGGGATTTGAATCAACTGGCTTAGAAAAGATACCGCAGTAATGTAACCTATATATGCATTATCCGCCCCCATAATAAGTGCAAAAGCCACTAGAAATGGGCCACCGGTCAGGGTGAATAGAGATTGGGAGCAAACACCATCATAAATTATGTTTTTTAAACCCTTAGAAACCTTCTCGGGAGATAAAGTAACTGTCATAAAAACACAGACTTCCAAAGCATCGGTGTAGGCAAAAAATAAAGTTTTACTGGAAATATATTAGATTTATCCACATCCCTAACTAGGAAGCTTCTCCGTTAAACAATTATCTTAGCTACAAAGAATGGAGAATACTACTCATAACTGTGAATAAAAGAATTTAGAATAATTCCAAGACCCGTTCTGACCCAGCATTAACCTTGCATAAATTTGGGTCTTCCTTCCCCGGTTTCATGGAGAGATTTTCGCCCGGGGAACGGTTGAAGCAGACACATCTCCCCTGCTTTTGGTGAGGGATTTTCCCAGTTGTGGCCAATACTGTTCGAAAGATGTTTTTAGCCGTTTTTACTTAAGGGAAAATTATGTGCTCTGTGGCTGTTTTTGGCGAGAAAAACAAGTGCGCAAACAAGCCTCCAGATAAGCCCACTCCGCTCCCTCAACCCAATTTTTCGAACACTATTGCGGTTGTGGCCCTGCCCTCTTTGGTTTTTTTCGAATTTCCCGCATCCTTGGCTGGAATCGGCTGCACGGCACATGTTATGTGTACGGCTGTTTTTAAAGAATAATAATTTTAATGGTTTTTCTTTAAGCCCTGTTAACAGTTGGAATCAAGTTAACAAACTTTCTAAATGGAAGCAGTTTTAACACCTTCTCTCCTAAATCATGTTAGTAGTAAAGGATTTTAAAGTTCAGGCTACCCCTCTTATCTACTCACTTTTTGTAAGGGCTTTTCTAAATCCTTGAATGTGGACACACTAATTCTTTTTATTTTCTTTTAAACTCGCTGAGAATCTTGTTTGCGGCCCAGTTTCCAGACATCAAGCAGGTTTGGTATCCTCCACCAACCTGGGTCCAGGCTCCGGCAAGGTAAAGCCCTTTAAATGGGCCATCTTGTGGCAAGCGTTTTCCAAGGATGTTATCGGGAGTGTAAGGGGTTCCAAGTATTGTGCCTTCAGGATTCCCCGTGTACCGCATATTTGTGATTGGTGTGGCTACCTCCACCACCTCAATATGCTCCCTTAATCCTGGAACTTTCTCCTCAGCGATCCTTAATATTCTGTCACCAACTCTAGTCTTGGTTTCAAAGTACTGTGCGGGATTCAGTTTTGTCCAGGCATCGCCATTAGCGATGGTGGTAAGCACCACAATGGTTGTTCCGGGCGGTGAGGCCTCAGAGTAAGCCAGGTTGTAGGTGGCAAGTCCAATCTCGGTTGGCTCCAGACTTCTCATTTTGTAGAGTCGGTCAAAGTCGTAGCTTGAGCTAATAAACATTTCAAATTCATCCAGTCCCAGCTCAGTGTACGGTACATCCAGTCCCAAGTAAACACAGACTGTTGCTATGGCTATGGGCTTTGAGCGTAGCTTCTCCAAGAAGGACTCAGGCATCTTATCTAGGCCTATTAAGTTGCATAGTGCAAAGGGGTTAACATTTGAAACTATGTAATTTGTTTGTATTTTCTCGTTTTTCTCAGTTACAACTCCGGTTACTCTGCCTTCTTCTGTGAGAATTTTCTTTGCTCCATTGCTTAATCTAACTTCTCCCCCAAATTCGGTAATGGACTCTACGAAGGCATTTGCCAAGGTGTGGGAGGTACCCCTTATTTGGGCTCCGCCATACATGAAGTAGGTGTCTAGGCCAGACGCAGCTATTATGTAGGAAACCTTTGAGGGTGGAAGTCCAAAGTAGCCAGTAAGCTGGGAGAGGATTGCGCGAGCCCTAACATCTTTAACGTCGGCATTTAACACTTCTGCAAGTGTCTTATCTTGATACTTTACAAAGTGTTCCTGAATCTGCTCTTTTGTCACTCCCCCTCTCTGAAGCCCGGTGAGAACAGCGTTTGTAGCACTTATTCGGTCAAGGAAACGCTTAATGCCTTCAGATTCCTTGGGAAAAGTGTCAAATAGAACATTCTCAATATTCTCTCTTCCGGCGGGCATCACAAACTCAAAATCTGGGTAGACTGACTTGTAGAGCGTGGAAAGTTTAACGAATTCCACCCTCTTCGTTATTCCAAGCTCCTCAAGCATTCGGTACATGTAACCCCGCTTACGGTCAAGATCCAGTCCAGAGAGAGCATGGAGCGCCACTTCGAACTCAAACCTACCCCTAACAAAGGAAGTTGCATATCCACCCGGCTTGTAGTGTTTATCCAGGAGCAAAACGCTCAGACCGTTTTTAGCTAGGGTGGCGGCTGAGGAGAGCCCACCTAAACCAGCGCCAATAACTACCACATCAAATTTCTCAGACAAAACTCATCACTCCAAAAGAGAGGATAACAGAATCACGACTTCTCATATCTTAGGAAGAGCAACTTAATAAAAAGTTTTTGATGTCTACCTGAATGGTTTTTAGATTCTTTCGCTTCTTCAGAAAAATCTTTGTGGAATAGGTTTCATGTTCCGGCCCAAAAAAAGAGGTAAGAGCAGAAAAATCAACATCTCTACCAATCTTGAAAAATTAAGCCTATTTTAGAGAATAGTGGGGATACAAAAGGTTGCCTGAATTCGTCTCAAAAAAAGTGTGACCCTAACATTCAATTATTTTTGGGGAAGTTAATTGAGGTTTTTCAAGCGGTAATTAGCCCTTTTTCACTTGAGAAAAGAATTCCAAGTTTTCTTGAATAGCTTTTATCCTCCTTATTTTTTTAAGTCAGATTTATGTATGTAAGTGGTTGATTTTCGAACTAAAGATTGTGTTTAAATGGATAGTTTTTATTTGTTTTCAAGGATTTCTTTTAATTCTACGATGTTTTTAACTTTTATGTCTGCTAGGGGGGAGCTTTCCTTCTCGCTGACAAGAGCGGTTTTCATTCCCAACTTCTTGGCGGGTGCCAGGTCCGAGGAAACACTGTCACCCACCATCAATATGGATGAGGGCTCCAAGTCTAAATCCTCAATTATTTTTTTGAAGGGTTCCGGGTCAGGTTTTCCTTTTTCCATTTCACTCGCAGTAATCAGGGGATTAAAAATCTCTGGTTCTAAGCCCAGGGCTTCAATTATGTTGAGAGTACTTTTACGGCTCAGATTTGTAAGCATAGCCAGCTTCCACCGCTTCTTCATATGTTCCAAAGCTTGTTTCAGTTCCGGGTCTGGTTTCAAAAATTTTTTAGCATCCACCGAGTCTATCGCTTTGTAGAATTCCTCCCTAGTTATTCCCACTTTTTCCACTATCATAGAAACGGGCGGTCTCCTGAAGCCTTGCCCCCTTAATTCTTCAGTTATCTTTAAAAATTCTTTCAAAATATCCTCCTCGCTTCTCCCCGTTTTCTCCTTGAGTAGTTTAAATACCTGAACACGCCACTCATTGGCAAGTTCCCTAGAGTTGTAAAGTGTACCCTCCAAATCAAAGACGAGAGCCTTTATCTCCAAACCTTGACACCTCTAAATTAACTAATTCCTAGTTAAAATACCATGCTTTACCCATAATTGAAAAGTCTTTTGGTCATATTTACCTGTCACTAGTGACCTATGGTTGCTTCCACTCCTAACTCTGTAATATACTTTTTTAGTTCTTTGACATACTCTTCTGGGGGGGCTTTAGCGTCTGGAATGGGATAAGTTTTTCCAATTTGTTCACACTTAGACTTCCCACCCTCATGGTAGGGCAGCAATGAAATCTTTTTGGCGTCCACCTCTCTGGCTAAATTCACCACGCTTTTAATGTGCTCTTTTGAATCATTATAACCCGCAATTAAGGGTACCCTAATCCAGACCGGTCTCCTTTTTGCTGCTTTATGAAGGTTATCCAAAATCACTTCATTATCCACACCAGTACCCTCCCTGTGTTTCACGGGGTCAAGGTGCTTAACATCATAAAGAACCAAATCCACATGTTCCAAAACCCTCTCAAAAATTTTCCAGGGAGCAAAGCCACACGTCTCGAGAGCAGTATGGAGCTTGTTTTCCCTAAAGGTTTTACAAAGCTCAGAAGCAAACTCCCATTGTAATAGAGGCTCACCCCCCGAAACAGTCACCCCACCACCAGAATTTTTGTAGAAGGGCACATCTCTCAACACCTCCCCAAGAACCTCATCAACATCCATATGTCTTCCACAAATGCTAAGCGACCGGTATTTGCAAGCATCCACACAAACCAAGCACTGATTACAAGCCGACCAGTTAATCACTCTTCCCCTCTCCCTGTCAAAGCTTATGGCACCCACAGGACACACCAAAGCGCAGCTTCCACACTTAGCACACTTAATGTCTCGAACAATAATAGTAGGAAAGGGCTCGTGAGATTCAGGATTGGAACACCAAAGGCATCTCAGAGGGCACCCCTTCAAGAAAACCGTGGTTCTTATTCCAGGCCCATCATGAATGCTGAACCTCTGAATATTAAAAATAAGTCCCTTTAACTTCAGATTTTTTACACCCACCCTTAACAATCCATTTCAAGCAACATCTCCAATAACAGTGGCGGAAATCCCACCGCCTTTTTAGTTTAAAACTTTTGTTCGGTTCTTGCTATTATTGCGTCCTGCAATCCCTTACTGAGATCCACAAAGTAGGCACTATAACCCGCAACACGTACAATAAGGTCCTGGTGCTCCTGAGGCTTCATCTGGGCTTCGATTAGGGTTTTCTTGTCCACAATGTTGAATTGTATGTGGGGTATTCCCATTTCTCTCCAAGTTTTGAGATACTGTATAAAAACGGGTTTGTAATCGCCCTCAAGATAACTTGGCAAAAACTTCTGATTAAGCAGATGATTGTAAGTTTTAACTGCATCGACTTTGGCAGCAGAGCTGAGAACAGCAGTGGGCCCTTTCTGATCTCTGCCCATCATGGGGGAGAGAGTGGCATCTGCGAATGGTTCCCCGTCGAAGCGCCCATCAGGAGTTGCAGGGGTGTCAAAAGCAACACCATAGGTGGCAGAAACACCGCTCCCATCACCACGGCAGGGATGTCCAAAGCGATCCCTGAATGATTCTATCACTGCTTCTGTTTTTACTTGCACCTCATTCATTATTTCATCCACATAGTCGTCATCGTTTCCATACTTGGGCGCCTGGAGCATTAACTGCCTAATGTGCTCATATCCTTTCCAGTTATTATCCATGGCCTCTATGAGTTCCTCCATGGTGACCTTTTTATCCTCAAAAACCACCTTTTTAATAGCCGCTATGGAGTCCGCAACATTTGTGGGACCAATAATTACGCAGAATGAGTTAGTGGGATAGGCCCACTTTCTGCAATCCATCGCCTTCTCTATACAGCCGTCCAGAATTGCCGAGTAATAGGGCCTTGGAAGATACTTCTCGTAGAGTTCACGGCAAGTATCTTCCAACTTCAACTGTTTATCAAAGAAAAACCGCACTTGCTCCAGATAAGCGTTCATCACGTCCTCCACAGATTTAAAAGTTCGGGGATCCGGCGTGGGCGCACCCCTCTGCTCCCCAGTCTTTGGGTCTTTGCCTTGGTGAAGAGCCCACCACAAACATTTAGGTAGGACGATGCCCCCCGGGGCGCGGCGGGCCATACACTTTCCGGGAATCTCTATGTAGACACAGCCACTTACAGAGTAGTCACGGGCATCCTTTAGGGGCACATTCCACCTCTGAAGTAGGGGAATAATGGCTCGATCATTGAATAGTGAAGGGTACCCTATGCCCGTACGTATTACATCGACAGCCTTCTCCAAGAGTTCGTCTGGAGTGCCATCGTGAACCCGCAGGGCGATGCTCGGCTCAAGGGTGCGCATAGATAGGGCGGTGTCTAGAACAAGGTAGCTAACTTCGTTTGTAACATCCCTGCCTTCTGAGTCTGTTCCACCTATTGTGATGGCTTGGAGGGAGGCTACGCCCCCATAAATAGCTGTAAGTAGGGGGGAATAAATTAGCCCCAATTCGTGCAGTTTAACCCAGAGCAACTGTAACAGTTCTAAGGCTTCCTCTCTTGTGAGGCGTCCCTCAGCGATATCCTTTTCGTAGTAGGGCCCAAAAACCTTGTCGAACCTCACTCCAATTCCCAACGTGGAATATTCCACGTAGCGTACCAGGTGGATGATGAAGAAGAACTGTAGGGCTTCCAGAAATGTGCGAGGCGGGTTTTCTGGAACCCATTCGCAGTTCTCAGCAATCTCCAGAAGCCTCTGCTTCAACTCTTTATCTCTGGTTTCCCTTTCAGCCATTTCTCTGGCGAGTTTAGCGTATCTGTGGGCATATTTTATGACTGCTTTGAGTGCGATTATAACTCCTAGTAGGAATTCCTTCTTTTCCACGTAGCTGCGGGGAACTTCCCTCTCTATTTCTTCCAGCTTATTCTCTGCTTCTTTAATTAGGCCCTTGAGCCCGACACGGAACAGTTTCTCGTAATCAGGCACTCCTAACTCTGACCAGTGGGTCCACAGGAAGGTTCCATCATACCTCCAGTATTTGGCTAATTCTCCGCCAAAAAAGTTTTTGTGCCTATCACTCATGCATTTACCATCCCAGTATTTGCAGAGTTCCTCCAACTCTTTTCGCCCATCATCGTCAAGGAGGCCTTTTCCCTCCACAGAATTGACAGCCCTCCAAACGCTTCTCCAATTCATATCTATGGGGAAAAAGAGACCGCTGGGCTCCTCAGTGTGGTTACCCACTATGCGTTCCCAGGGCTGAATATAAATCTTTAAATTGCTGAGGATATGGTCTAGAGCCTTAGCCCTCCTTATGGGCATGGGCTCGCCTTCAGTCATCTTGTACGATTCAGTTATTAGGCGTGACCTCTGTAAATCCAACTTGATTCCTGGACGAAACATGCCCCTTGTGGCTTCATCCTTCGTATAGCCTCTTCTAACATTTCTAACCGCCTTAACAATAAGCTTACCCTTAACATCCTGGGAGGCTTTCATAAAACCTACCACGCAACAAAATATTTTCCCGTTATAATAGCTTGTTTGAAAACCATTGTAAAACTTGCTTCTTAAACTTTTTTAATCTCTTGGAAACCAAAATCTAACTTGCCCACGTTTGACCAGTGAGAATAGATCTGGTTTTATAAGACTCCTTTTCTGAAAAAGGGGGCTGTTTCAAGTTTTTTATCAACGCGTTAAACTTAAATTCAGCTTTTTTGACGTTGAAGGCCCCTTGGTCCTCAAATGCACGAACCAAACTAATTCTGGGAAGAAGATTTAAAGAGTGTTTTCCTAAATCCGTGGGGATTTATTTTCCACAAATGATTAGGAAATGAATATACTTCTTCCCCTATATGATATACTATCAATTTTTAAAATATTGGAGGGCGTATTTTATGGCTAAGGAAATGACTGAAACTAATCTTAGAAGTGTTTATGCTGAAGAGGGCCAGGCTCACATGAGATATTTAATTTATTCAGAGAGAGCAGAGAAGAACAAGTTTCCCAACGTTGTCCGATTGTTTCAGGCAACATCTTTTGCCGAGAAGTTTCATGCAGGCAACCACTACCGCATTATAAAAAGCAGGGGGGAAGCCGTTACCATTTCTGGAGCCATCTTTGGAACCACAAACACTTATGAGGATCTTCAAGCGGGAATTGATGGGGAAACCTTCGAAGTCAACGAGATGTACCCCACCTACATTGCTGTAGCTAATCTTCAAGACGAAAAGGCTGCAGCGAATAGTTTTGAGTAGGCTCTTGTAGCTGAGAAGACCCACCCATCTTGATTTATATGAAAAGGCAAAAAATCTGTAGACTAGGGCAAAGACGCCAGTTTTGGACCAATAAACATGTGCTCCGTGTGTGGCTACACCCCCAAAGGTGAAACTCCAAACAAGTGCTCCATATACAACTCCCCCAAAGGAAAATTCAAATCCTTCTAGAAGGCTTTCTCCACAATTATCTACTGTTTATAGTTTGGTCGAAATCCCTGCACCACCCATTTTCTATTTTTTGGTGGAGCCTTCGGGTGGGGTGGAGGATTTTAGGGCAAAGTTAAAATGGATATCTAGTATTAGATAATATTCATAATTTAAATTGAATTAGACTGGGAGGTCAATTTTAATTTATGATTTTGAGGAGGCGTTGTTTTTATGGCTAAGAAATATCCTTATGGAAGGGGTATAGTGAAATGGGTTTCAACCGACTGGTTGGAGGAGCACCTAGAGGAAAATTTGATGATACTGGATACTCAGCCCGACATCCACGACTATATTCAGGAGCATATACCCGGAGCAGTTTATATAAGCGAGAAACTGTTCCGCGTCCCTTATAAGGGAATCCCTGGAAAATACGTTCCCAAAGAGGTTGCCCAAGCACTTTTCCGCAGAAACGGCCTCAAGCCAGATGTACCAGTGGTCGTTTATACTGGTGTAGGGCCCGTTAAGGGTTGGGGTGATGGTTTAGAGCAGACCATGGTAGCCTACACCCTGATTCGCTTCGGACACAATAATGTTTACATTCTTGACGGAGGCATTGACAAGTGGAAGGAGGAGGGCAAAAAACTCACCAAAGAATTTCCCAAAATAGAAGAATCCAACTTCAAGGTCCAAGTCCGCAAAGAATTCTACGTCGAATATGAGGAATTCAAGAAAATAAAGGATCGGGAAGATGTGATTCTTTTGGACGCCCGCCCCGCACCCGTTTACGAGGGCCAAGGACCCTGGATTAAGCCTGGCCACATACCGGGGGCAATAAACCTACCTTGGGCAAACTTTATGGACGCCAAAAACAAAAGACTGCTTAAACCCGATAAAGAGATTCAGGCCATACTTGACGCCAGCAAAGTTACGCCCGACAAAACCATAATCTGTTCCTGCGGAACAGGGAGAGAAGCAACAAATGAGTTCCTCCTGTTCAAATATTACCTGGAATTCCCCAAAGTAAAAATATACGAAGGCTCATTCACAGAGTGGACAGCCTACCCCGAAAATCCAACAGTGGTGGGAAAAAACCCACGCTAAATCTCAGACCCCTATTTCTACCATGTTTGAGTGGGACTCAACCATTTTTTTCTTATTTCAAATTGGTTTGAAATGTGTAGTGTGTGGTTTTGTTAAAAGTTTTGAATAATTTTTTGTGGAGGTTTTTGGATTGATATTTGAGAAGGTGAAGTCTGAAATAATAGCGCATAACTCCTATTTTGTGGGTTCTGGAAATCGGGCTGCAGTCATTGATCCGAGAAGAGACATAGACGTTTATCTTGATCTCTCAAACAGGTATGAAGTAAGAATTACTCACATTTTTGAAACCCACAGGAACGAGGACTACGTTGTCGGTTCATTGGAACTGGCAAACGTGACTGGTGCAGAAATTCATCATGGCTCAAGACTAGATTTCTCCTATGGGCGGGGAGTAAAGGAAGGAGACAAATTTGAGGTAGGTATGCTGGAATTGGAAGTACTTGAAACACCGGGGCACACTGATGAAAGCATCTCAATTACCTTAAAGGATAGAGAATCCTCCAACGAAGTGTACATGGTGTTTACTGGTGACACCCTGTTTGCGGGAGATGTTGGAAGAACAGACCTCTATGGAGAAAAAGAAAAGGAAAGGTTAGCAAGCAATTTATATGATAGCCTTTTTGGCAAACTATTAAAATTGGGTGAGGGAGTCATTGTTTGCTCAGCTCATGGAAAGGGCTCCGTTTGTGGAGGGGCGATTGGAGACCTTGAATACACCACAATAGGGTTTGAAAAGAAAACTAATAAGGCATTACAACTAAAAGATAAAGCGGCATTTGTTGCCCGCAAAATGAGGGAGAAGCTTGATAGACCCCCATACTTTAGAAAAATGGAAGAGTACAACAAAGAGGGTCCTCCCCTCCTACAACGCTTACCCCCTCTTAAAGCAGTAAATGTAGCAGAACTAAAAAAGCACCGCGAAAACGGTGCCCAAATCGTGGATACGAGGATGCCCACAGGTTTCTCGGGGGGACATGTGCCCAAAAGCATAAATATATGGCGAAGCGGCCTGCCACTCTTCATAGGCTGGATGCTAAACTATGAAGACCCAATTATTATCATCACTGATGGCAATGCTGCCCTTGACCAAACCGTGAGATACTTTATTCGCCTAGGTTACGACAACCTCCAAGGCTACCTAGCCGGAGGATTTCCTGCTTGGTACAGGGAAGCCGAACAAGTCGAAAAGGTAAATACTTGGTCTGTTCACGAATTTGAAAAGAACCTTGAAGACAAGTCCCTTTTTATCCTCGATGTAAGAGACGAAAACAAGTGGGAGCAGGAAGGCCACGTGAAGAACGCCCACCACATCTGGGTAGGAGACCTAAAAAACCGATTAAGGGAAGTGCCCAAAGAAAAACACGTAGTGGTGTACTGCGACTCGGGATATAAAACCAGCATCGCAGCCAGCATACTAAAAATGAATGGTTACGAAAAAGTAACAAGCGTACTAGGCGGAATAATGGCCTGGAAGGAGGCCGGCTATCCCATAGAGAAAACAAAGCAATAGTCAAAAAATACCCTTCATTTCTTCTCCTCTACAAAATTCACCGTGAATTTTGCATCCAGATCCAGTTCTCCAATTTTTGCCTTCCCTTAAAAAAAATGGGAAGAGATATTAATAGCAATTCTCTCTAAAATCCATAGGAGGGATATTTTTGCCTATAGATACTAATTTTGAAAAGAGTCGCAGAATAGTGGGTAGACACCAAAATCACAATGTATGGGGACCTGTTGAGCCACCAGAAAAACTGGGTATTCATGGAACCAATGTGGCAGTTGATTGGGACATTTGTGAAGGGGACGGAGTTTGTATCGACGTATGCCCCGTGTCAGTTTTTGAATGGGCAGACGCACCCAATCATCCAGTTTCCGAAAAGAAATCTGACCCCGCTAGAGAAGAGGACTGCATCCAATGTATGGCTTGTGAAGAACAATGCCCAGTTAATGCAATAAAAATAAAAACCAGCTAACACATAAAAAGGGCAAACCTTAGAGGATTAAGGAATAACAAAAAATAAAAAATGAAAATATTTCGGAGCTTCTATCCAGATTGGCTGACAATAACATGTATTTGGAGAGCCTAGAAATTTCCCTTCATTTTGAGCTAGCCCCCTAACTTTTTTGTCTTTCCTTGGGTCCTAACCAGTGACTTTAAGTTTCTCAAGTAGGGCGGTTATGTTTGTGATTGGTTTGCCTTGTTGGTCACTGATGGGCTGTTTGGCTGGTGGGCTTTGCAGGTAGTTTGGTATTCTTTTCACTATTCTATCTTGGTAGGTGGGTTCAAACTCGTTCTGGTAGAATACTCCTATGGGTATTTTGTCGCCCCACTCCTGAGCCTTGGTTAAAGCCGCCATTTGCTTTTCAAAAGCCTCGTCTGGACTGTGAACTACTCCATCGTAGCCAGTTTCTTCAAGCTTGTACAGTCTGGGTGTGGGCTTTCCGGTTTTGGGATCTATGCGGTCTTCCCCTCCATACCATTCCTTTGTGTTGATGTTGTTATATGTGGGGCATGGCTGTTGAACAATTATTAGAGCCAGTCCTCTATGCTGAATTCCTCTTTTTATCATTTCTTTTAGGTGTCGGACATCGTAAGCGTATCCCCGGGCGATAAACGTGTAGCCTGCTGCTAGAGCTATGGCTATCGCGTTAATTGCTGCGTTTATGTTGGGTTTGGGCAAAGACTTGGTTTGTAGTCCCAGTTCAAGGGTGGGGGACGCCTGCCCTTTAGTTAATCCATAGACTCCATTGTCATGGATAATGTATGTTATGTCTATGTTTCTCCTGCCGGCGCTTACGAAGTGTCCTACTCCTATTCCGAGGCCGTCTCCGTCTCCGCCCTCTGCAATCACTTCCAGTTCAGGGTTAGCTAGTTTTGCTCCAATGGCGTAGGGCAATGCTCTGCCGTGTAGTACATGGATCCCGTTAATGTTTAGGCACTGGGCCATTTTACCGCTGCACCCTATTCCTGTAAATATGGCTGTTTTGTGGCGCGGTAATTGCAGTTCTGCAAGCGCCATTTGCATGGCTGAAAGTATGCCAAAGTTTCCGCATCCCGGACACCAATCTGCAAAGTATGTGCTTTTATAGTCTGCTGCTTTAAGAACCACGGTTCAACACCTGCCTTCTTGGAGCCTTTTCCTCCATAATCAGTTTAAACGCATCATAAACCTCGTCTGAAGATATTGGTCGGCCATTCCACTTTAGTACGAAATAATCCATGTCTATGCCAGTTTGCTCCCGAATTACTCCCGCTAATTGCGCCATATAGTTACCCTCAACAACAATTTTCTTCTCAGCCCTCTCCAGTTTCTCAGCCAAGTAGTCTTTGGGGAGAGGTAGGGGCATTCTCACCTGTATGAAGTTCATTTTGTAGCCTTCTCCAAGTATTCTCTCCAAGGCTTCAATTACTGCACCCTTAGGTGAACCCCAACTCACAACGGTGTTAGGAGCCTCCTCGTCTCCAAAAAAGTTAACCCTTTCCTCCAAAGGAATCTCCCTGTCTGCCAATTCCAGTTTCTTCATCCTTTTTTCCAGCATCAAGGTTCTATTAGTGGACTCCTCATTTATATGTCCAAGTGGGTCGTGTTCATCCCCCGAATTCCAGAAAACAATGTTGGACGTTCCCAGCGGAGCCCTGGGAGACAATCCGGACTCCGTGAATTTAAATCTCAAATACTCCTCGTTCCCGACATCCTTTTCGCCTAGCAGTTGGCCGCGTTCTATCCTAATCTGGTTGATGTCAAACATTTTGTAAGATTTACTGCTGTTAGCTAAGGCCTTATCAATTAGGTGGATAACAGGCATCTGGTAACGCTCAGCATAATTGAAGGCTCTCGCCGCATCATAGAAGCACTCCTGGATGTCGCCAGAGCACAAAACTATTCTGGGAAACTCCCCATGAGAAGCATGCATCGCAAATCTAAGATCCGCCTGTCCATGACGGGTAGGCAGACCCGTTGACGGTGCACCACGCTGATAATAGTTTACCACTACTGGCACCTCGTTATTTCCCGCCCATCCCAAACCTTCCACCATTAATGAAAAACCTGGGCCAGAGGTGCTGGTTGCTGCTCTAGCTCCAGTCAGAGCCGCTCCAATGGCCATGTTGATGGCTGCTATTTCATCCTCTGTCTGCATAACAAGTATGGAGCCAGGATTCCTATCGCCTATTAACTCTAGTATCTCGTTTTCTTCCAAGTATTCGCTTTCGTCGGCCGCGGGAGTTATCGGGTAGTAGGACTGGAATCTGCAGCCTCCAACTAGTTTTCCCAGGGCTACAGCTTGCGTTCCCTGCAGAAATATTCTTTTCTCCTCTGTGGAAATCGTTTCTAGTTTATAGCCAAAGTCATCCCCAAAGGTTCTCCTAGCGTACCGGTAAGATTTGTCGAAGGCTACAATGTTCATTTGTACAATTTTGTTTTTTTCGCCGAAAATGGTTTTGATGGCTCTTTCAACGGGCTCCCTTTCATAGTTAACTAGGGCTAGGGAAACTCCCAAGGTTAATACGTTTATCATTCGTGTTAATCGGCTTAGTTTCTCCTCGTGAATCTCCTCAGCAACCTCTCTTAGAACATCGGTATAGGGTATGGCGTAAACCTTAATGTTATTTTCTTTTTTGGCTGCTTTTAGCAGTTCGTCTAATGTCTCCGCCCTAACTCCCCTGCTTTCCAAATTTTTTTGAAAATCAGCTTTGAAAGCCGAGGTTAAAGTTTTGATTTCGTCAATTTTGGTTTCCAGCGTTTCCGCATCGACAATTATTCCCCCGCCTGGGGAAACTTCCCATATGTGTCTCACTACGGTTTCTGCATCGAATGCAGCAAGTAAATCAACACGATCTACATCCGCCTGAATTTCTTTAGGCGAAACTCTGACTTGGAAATAGCTGTGCAGTCCTTTAATGTTGGAGTGGTACTCTCTTTTTCCATATACGTGAAGCCCTCCATAGCAGCAAGCACGGGCAAATATGTTAGTGCCCGAATCAACACCACTGCCCTGAGGCCCGCCAGCCATCCATACAAAATCTTCTCTCAACAATTCGTGTCATCACCAAAGAATTCTATCTGATTTGGTTTGAGATCTCATCCGCCAGTTGTAGCTTCTCTTCCCACACAGCAGTGGCAATCCGCAGCCTCACCACAGTATGGACATTTACAATCACAATCATCTATAAACTTGCCACAATTTTCACAAATAGGCAGTTCTTCCCACAAAAAACACATTCCTCCTTGCGTGAATCTGTATTCATCCCCAGTTATGATTGAATAGTAGCATATGAAAATAAAAAATGTTTCTACCATTGAATTAGGAACCTTGCCGTAAGTATGTAGTTTGTTGACATGAATTGTGTGCAAGGTTAGCCAGTCTTACCATTTTTAAGGCTTATATTGAAGGAAGCCATGTAAAGCCTCCTTTTTTTGAGAGGAACAAAAGATCATGCATAAAGGGAAGCCACACACTTAAAGACGAGGCCCCATTGGATTATGCCTAACGCAAAAATAAATCCCCTGACCAAAATTCCAGCCACCCCCTTCTGAAAGGCTTTTAGTGAGCCCAAATTTTGCAATCACAACCACACCAAATAAAGCCAACCTAGCCTATATGTGCCTGTAAACCCGCCGAAGCTCCCGCCCCCCTTTAGCGGACGTGAAGCCGAGTTTGCTGTTGCTCTTCGTAACCACCAACTTGCCAGCGTGAGGTTTTGCTACCTGCTTTCAGCTGGAAAACCAGACAGTTGGCAAGCCTTCTGAGCTATGGTACACGTGTTCCATGTAGGGGGATTCAAAGTAACATGTGTACACGCCCTTTTTCCCTTTATTTTGGTGTTTGGAGAAGGGGCTTTATTAGGGCTCCATTTTTAATTTTGAGCCTTCAAAAGGAAGTTTTAAAATAGTTTTTTGGCCAAACCATATGTTTAAGCAACACTCCGGGGGGCTGAATTTTTGTGGTGACCTTGCCTTTAGCCTGCCTCCGCATCCCCTCCTGCCTCCATTTTTCCACACAAAGATGTTTAAAAAAGTGGGGAAATTGTTTCTCTCAAAGCCGGCCACAAAAACAAATCCCTACAAATAGGAGTGCGGCCTAAACATGTGGGGCCAAAAAGCGGAAAGCGGCATGTTTTAACAAAATTGTGGGGGTGATATGAATGATAATTTTTATATACTAAAACGTTATCATAAAAACGTAAGTATAAAAAATACAAGTGTAATTTAGAATCAAAAAGGTGAATTACGAAACAATAAATAGGTGTAGGCCACTTATAATAGAGGCGCAAAAACATCATGACTGAAAAGGCAGGGGATAAACCCCCCTCGCGGGGGAAAAATGGTAAGTCTCAATTAAAAGTTCTAGGGCCTATCGATGATCTCGAGCAGTATGTTCCTCCTGATTGGTGGCGGCGTATTTTTAACTCCCTTTATCTAAAAACTGATGGGGATGTAGTAGACGACCAGAAAATCACCCGAGAAGAGGTGGATCTCTTCTCTTCGATTCTGAATCTTCAACCAGACGATAGAATTCTGGATTGTTGCTGTGGACAAGGGCGTCACTCTCTAGAACTGGCAAGAAGAGGGTTCAAGAATGTTGAAGGATTGGACCGCTCCCACTACCTAATTCAAAAGGCGAAGACGCAAGCTAAAAAGGAAGGCTTAAATGTTCGATTCAGGGAAGGCGATGCAAGAAAACTTCCATATGCGCCAGATACCTTCGATGTGGTTATGATTCTAGGGAACAGTTTTGGCTACTTTGAAACAGTTCAGGACGACGTTAGAGTTCTTAAAGAGGCTTTCAGGGTGCTCAAACCCTGGGGCAAACTACTCATAGATGTTGCTGATGGCGAATACTTGAAGAAACACTATCAGCCACGCTCATGGGAGTGGATAGACAAAAAGCATTTCGTGTGCAGGGAACGCTCCATTTCTGCCGATGGCCAACGTCTCATAACCCGTGAAATAATTAACAACGTAGAAAAAGGTACAATAGCCGACCAATTCTACGCCGAAAGACTTTACACTAGAGATAGCATAACCCATATTCTACAACAGGCGGGATTAAGCGATGTAACAATACACACCGAAATTGCCTCCTCTTCCCAGCGTAACCAAGACCTAGGTATGATGGAGAGACGGATCATAATCACAGGTGTTGTCAGAAAAGAGTGGACACCCATCAAGAAAAGACCCAAAGAGGAGCTGAGAGAAGTAGTAGTGATAACCGGTGACCCTTCAAAGCCAGACCGCCTCAAACCGGGAGCAAGATTTGACGACGACGACATCTACACGATCGACCAAATGAAGGACGCTCTCAGAGAACTCAAAGGTTACAACTTCACATATCTGCACAACCACGACACCCTCATCCAAGACTTAATGAAATTAAGGGGCAAGATAGACTACGTCTTCAACCTGTGCGATGAAGGTTTCTTTAACGATCCCAGAAAAGAACTACACATTCCTGCTCTACTGGAGGAGCTAGGCATACCCTACACCGGCTCCGGTCCCCAGTGTCTTGCGCATTGTTATGACAAGTCTCTGGTAAGAGGTATAGCCAACGAGATGGGAATCCCAGTTCCCAGAGCTATCTTCGTTAAACCTGAAGACTCCATATACGATTTAACCTTCGTCTTCCCAGCTCTGGTAAAGCCAAACTTTGGTGACTCAAGCTTCGGCATCACGCAGAGATGTGTGGTAAACAATCCCGAAGAACTCATCAATGCAATTTCCGAGATACGTGAAAAATTCGGGTACAACAGGCCCATCCTAGTCGAAGAATTTCTATCCGGCAAAGATCTTAGTGTAGGCATAATTGGTAACCCCCCAGAGTCTTACACAGTACTGCCCATCACCGAGGAGGACTACTCTTCACTGCCAGAGGGGCTCCCTAAAATCTGTGGATATGAAGCCAAGTGGCTACCAGATTCTCCCTACTGGAACATAAAATCTATACCCGCAGATCTGTCAGAAGACGTAAAAAGTAAAATCATAAAGTGGTGCATTACCCTGTTCCAGAGGCTGGAATGCAGAGACTACTGCCGCTTCGACTGGAGGCTTGACTCTAATGGAAACCCAAAACTTCTCGAAGTAAACCCCAACCCTGGATGGTGTTGGGACGGACACCTTGCTAAAATGGCAAAAATCGCTGGAATGTCCTACTCTGAAATGTTGGGTGCTATCCTACAAGCTGCTGAACAAAGATTGGGACTGCAGCCCCTAAATGGAAAAAATGGTAAAAAAGAGGAACAGGCGAACGGCAAACTACAGGAAAGCCTGGTGCGAGTTACCTAAAACTAAAAAAGATTTTTTTGCTCCTAATTTTTTTTCAAATTTTGGCAATCAATTAGTTGTACCTACTTTTGAGATATTTTCTTAGCTATTTCCGCTACTCTCCTTCCTAAGGTTTTCGCAATTTCCAAATCATTTTTTGTTGGTTCTCTTTCGGAGTTGGGTCCAGATATGGAAGACGCACCATATGGGCTGCCTCCACCCACTTCTGTGGAAAATAGCCTCGGCTCTATGGCATATGGAATACCAACTATTATCATGCCATGGTGTAAAAGGGGTATCATCATTGTTATGAGCGTGGTTTCCTGCCCTCCGTGGAGTGTGCTGGTGCTGGTGAATACACCCGCAACTTTATTTACCAGTTTTCCCTGTGTCCAAAGAGCGCCGGTTTTATCAATGAAATTTTTCATCTGGGCAGCCATGTTTCCGTAGCGTGTGGGTGAACCGAACACTATTCCATCTGCTTCCACTAGATCCTTATCTGTTACGAGGGGAATATCCCTCAGCTCCTCCTTGACTTTCCTCATTCTCTCGTTTGCCTGTATAATTTCTTTGGGGATAAGTTCCTCCACCTGTCTTAGGGAAACTTCAACATTTTCTACCTGTTGGGCTCCTTCAGCTACAGCCTTTGCTAGTTTAGCGGTGTTACCATACATGCTGTAAAACACTACTAAAACTTTGGTCTTCCTCGGTTCCATTTTTCCACCTCCCGAAAAATGTTTCCTTTCCTTCTTGTTCCATGCCTTTGAAATAAGTGGTTATTGAAAAATATTTCCCCCCTACGACTTCGTAAGTGGCTTTACAATCCCCATTTATGAATGTGTATTCACATTTCAAATGAATAGTATATTTGTGTAAACGATTTTTTAGTAAAGCTTTATAAGTTAAAATTTATTCTAATCCTAACATTTTTAGAAGGGTTAAAATGAGGTGAAATCTATGTCTAGATCACGCGGGGAAAAACTTGGGAAGGCTCAGGAGAAGTTGAAGCGATTTGAAAATATATGTATCTGCAGGGACTGTCCAACTTACGCCAGCCTAGGAGAACCTGACACCTACATAGTCTACTGCCACCCCCTAAGGGGAAAAAGTAAAAAGATAACTGAGGAAGTAGGCTGTCAGTGTCCAGACTGCCCAGTATGGAAAGAAATGAAATTCACCAAGGACTACTTTTGCACCCGAGGCACAGAAGAACAACAGAAGACAAAAAAATAAAGGAGAAACAACTTATTATTTAAAGCTCTCAATTAAAGAACTATTTTTGGAAAATTATCTTCTTGCATCCTATTTTTTATCTCTTGTCGGAGATGACTATTTTTATTTCGGAAAACATTTCCCTCTTCGCCTTGCATATGGGGCAAATGTATGGGGGGTCCTCCCTGTAGACCACGTAGCCACACTGCTTACAGTACCACAACCTCTTCTCAATTGTAATAGGTTTCTCGGCTTCCAATTTTATCTCCCCTTCAGCTTTTTCCTTTTTGGTGGGGGCCTTGGCGGCTTCGAAGGATCTGATTTGTTTTTCTTTGGGTCTGCGTTCCGGAATTGATCTTAGGGGGGCTTTACCTTCGTACACCTCTTTACTGACGTATAGGGAGCAGTAACACTGTCCGTACTCTGCCACGTCGGGGTCTCGGTAATCGCAGGGACAGATTATGTCGCGGTCGATTTCAATGTTTCCTGAGGCCAATCTGCAGGGACAGGAGGGATAGCCATAGCGGTCCCAGTTTTTCTTAAGTCCCTCGATGAGCCCTTTGAGAAATTCTGGGTCTGGGTTTAGGTAGTAGCCGTAAGTTTTTGCGTCGCTTTCCGCTCTTTTTTGAACCTCTTCCAGAGTGGTCAAATCTCTAAAGCCTCCCTCAAATCGTTTTCACGAAAACCATTAATTAACTTGTTATCATCTATTATTATTACTGGAAAGGAGAGGCTTCCTCCCCTACTCAAAATCTCTTGCCTGATTTGTTCGTAGTCCTCCCTGTTCGCCAGGTCCACATCCACGTATTCGTATTCTATGTTGTTATCCTTCAAAAACTGTTTTGTCCGCTTACACCAGATACAGGTGCTCAAAGCATACATGCGAACCTTATGCTTCCTATTGCTACCTGGAACTTTTACCACATCCATTCCAACATCACTCCCTAAATGGAATCATCGTCCACTGTTCTCAGGTTGCCAAAAGCCCACTTAACTGTTTCTGTGGCTGCGGGGTGAATGTGCATAGCCCTAATGATGGGGGCATAGGAACCATTCCCATAAGCCATAGCGTTTACAATCTCCTGTATGAGTTCAGGTGCAAAGGGGCCAATTATATGTCCGCCCAGAATTTTCCCCGTGCTTTGCTCCACTATGACCTTCACAAATCCCTCAGGGTTTCCCATCGCTGAGCCTTTGGCGGTCTCTCTAAAGTGGTAGTAACCCACCAAAATTTTGCGTCCTTCCTTTTTCGCCTGCTCCTCGGTTAAGCCAACCGACGCTATTTGGGGATGCGTGAAAACCGCGTGGGGTGTCGCAGAGAGGTTTATTGGCACCTTGTGGTCGCTGAAGGCATTATGCCATGCCACCTGTGCCTCGTAATTGGCTGCGTGTCTAAACATCTGCTTATTAATGGCATCTCCGAAAGCCCAAATGTTCTTCTTGGTGGTTTCCAAGTAATCGTTCACCTTTATGAATCCCTTACTATCTACCTCTACACCAGTTTTCTCCGGCTTAAGTAAGTCAGAGTTGGGCTTGCGGCCCACAGCAACCATTAAGGCCTCAGCTGACAGCTCTTTAACCTTCCCACTGGTAGTTTCCTTGGCCACCACCGTCTTTACCTTATTTTTTTCCCCAACCTCAACTACTTGGTGATTCGTGAGTATCTTCATTCTTTTTCCCATCTCCTTTTTGAGTAGCTCTGATATTTCGGGCTCCTCGCCCGGCACAAGTCTGGGACCCAACTCCACTATTGTAACCTCACTACCCATTCCCGCAAAGAAGTGGCCATATTCACAGCCCACATATCCCCCACCAATGATGATAATACTTGAAGGTAGCTCCTCTAGTTCCAGCACGGTCTCATTGGTCAAATAGTTTACACCATCGATACCCTTAATTGGAGGAATAAAAGGCCTGGCTCCAGAAACTATGAAGATTTTTTCGCCCCTAATCTTTCGGTCTCCCACCTTCATAGTGTAATCGGAGACGAATTCGCCTATGTTTTTAAACCACTTAATATTTGGATCCCGCTCCACCCCTAAAGCCATTCCTCGATTCTCCTCGCTGATGAGGTGACGCATTCGGTGCATAATCTTTTGAAAATCGATTTTCTCTATTTTGGCCCTGATGCCAATTTTTTCCGCTTCCTTAATCATGGTCACGACATCCGCCGGGTAGATGAGCATCTTTGAAGGAATACAACCCCAATTGAGGCAAGTTCCACCCAGAGGGGGTCCCTTCTCAACCAAGGCCACTTTCAAACCGCTTTCAACAGCATTCGAAGCCACAATCATTCCTGAACCAGAACCAACCACTATAACGTCAAACTCTTCAACCAAAACATCACCCCAAAAAACGCCTTAAGCATAAACAGCTAGATTAAGACACCAACTACGCCCTCCACAAAATAAAACATTAATGCGAGAACTATTTAAAAATTTATAAGTAAATGAACTGCAATGCTTATACTAAATAAAAAATTGTATATAAAAATTTTGATTAAGAAAATCAGCCATCCCCCTACTGTATTAATTTAAAGATGATGACGCAACGCAGAAGGAATTTTGGTATTTACTGTTTGGCGTTTTTTCAAAAAGCTTCTAGGAAGCGATGGAATTACTAATTTGAGAACTGGCACCCCCTAGTACCCTAAAAATAAAAATCATTAACCTCAAACGTTTAGAAGTATACCGCCCACAGCATTGCCGGAATAGGTAGTGTTGTTAATTCAGTGTCACTTATTGAGGGTAGGTGCGCGTTTATTTAAAGTTTTGAAATCGTATTTTATGAGAGGGGAAATACAAATTTAAGGTGGAGAGGGCAGGGGGAGACATGAAACAGCACCATCCCATAAATAGGTGATGCTTGGAGGAAACAGTGCTGAAACAGGGTTAACCTTATATTTTGGTTTTGCTTCAACTCTTTGAAGACATACCTAAGTAACGGTATGAAGCTTTCAGGCAGGTGATTGCGCAAGGATTGCGTGTGTGTTGATGTACTTTTCGCTATTCTCAATTGGTGGTAATGGGTCTTTAATGCTTAAAGAGCAGCTACACAGAGTGAATGTGGCGTAATGAACATGTAAAATTTCCAATGTTGCCTCCCCATGTGTGTGGTGCGGACTCCAGATTTTCTAGCTTAATTTGTAGCGTGCTTGAATAATTCTGGTGCTGCTTCTCTGTTATTGGAAGGTGGACAGTATGAAGTCTGTCAAGGCTACACTTATTTCTTGGAGAAATATTCTGTTGCCAAGATACTTCGGGGAGGCTCTGTTAGCTCTCCTTTTTAATCTTGGGGGGATTGTTGCGGGCTTCACTGTGGCTTACCAGCTTGACGTGTTTCAGCTTTCCCGTTGGGCTCTGGCTATATATCCGGGGATTTTGACTGTGAGGGGTATGATTAGTGGTTTGCTTAGTGGACGTTTAGGCACCGCACTGCATTTGGGTACTGCCTATCCGAGGATTTTAGGAAACACCAAGGATTTCTATCTGCTTTTCAAAGCAGCAATAGTTTTGACATTGATATCGAGCTTTGTGATAAGTTTGGTGTCCTTATTTTTAGGAGTCTTTTTTTGGGGTTTAACTTTTGGGGATTTTTGGGATATTCTAGTTGTCGCGTCTTCCACCATGTTTTTGGGTTTGCCTTTGTCTCTGGTTACCGTTCAGGTATCCTTTATTTCATTTAAAAAGGGTTTGGACCCCGATATTATCACCTATCCCGTGATGTCTACGGTGGCAGACATTTTCATCACCCTATGCTACTCCTTTACCCTTAACCTGTTTTTTCTGTTGGGACCTGGAGGCAGACACGCGACCATGCTATTTGGAATGTTGCTGCTAGTATTGTCGCTAGCTGTTTTGCCAAAAAGTATTCGTGAGCGGGAATTTGAAAAAACAATAAAGGAGTCTCTGCTCACCCTGGTGTTGGTGGCATTTATTGTGAACTTTACTGGGACATTTTTGAGGGTAATCAGCGAAACCGTGGGCAGTAGATTGGAAATTTATACGGTGTACCCCGCCTTAATTGACACTGTGGGCGATGTTGGCTCGGTTGTCGGCTCCACTGCCACCACAAAGCTTATACTTGGCCTCCTTGAACCATCACTATCCAGCATGAAAAACCATGCTAGGAGAATTTTTTCAACATGGATCGCCTCAATAATAATGTTTCTTATATACGCCCTATGCTCACTAGTTATAAACAACATCTTTACCCTACAAAAGTTCTTGAGGCTCACTGCTTTACTGTTGCTCACCAATCTAATTGCGGTTTCCATAATCCTTCTGCTGACTCTTTTCATTGCTATCTTGACTTTTAAGAGGGGGTTAGACCCGGACAATTTTGTTATTCCAGTGGAAACCTCACTTGCAGACACTATAACCTCCCTAGCCCTACTAGCCTCCATACTTATAATGGAGCTTATTTAAAGAAAGACTAGATTAATCCGAAAAACGAGAAACAAATATTCTACTTTTCAAGTTTCTTCTTTCAGATTTTCCAAAGCACTTTTCAAATCCCTTAGGGTCTGCTCCAAGGTTTTTGGCTTTAAGGCTTGGAACCCTCCAACGTTTCTGTGGCCGCCGGAGGTGTAGCCCTTTTTTCTCAGGTGTTCATAGGCTTTGGTAAGGTCAATGTTTCTCCTTGTGGCTATGGTTCCACCCTTGATGCCCTTTTCTTCAACCGCTATGGCGACCACTATGGGATTCTTTTCCTCTAGTAGGAGCATGGCGTCCTTGGAGGCTCCCCTCTCCCAACGGTTGCTGAACTGGAAGGTGAAATAGACCGACTCCGAAGTTAGGTTGGTGCTTTTGCCGAGGAGCTCTTTGGTTTTTTCCTCCACTTTCCGGTACTCCTCTTTCTTCTCATAAGCCCATTTACCGAGCTGTTCCCATTCTCCTTTCTTGACCATTTCTGCGACTTTTTGGCGGGGAAAGCCTTTAGCATCCACACGATAGGCTTTCCATAATGTTTTGCTCAGTGGTGAGTTGAGGTTTGCTGTGTCCACCTCCTCTATAGCAGTTCTCCATTCACTTGGAAATTCCAGTGACCATTGGTCTGCTATTAGGGAGGAAACCGCCCGGTACTCCGGGTTAAGAATCCAAACGTTTCCCTTCTCATCTGTATATGGGTGGGTTTCAGTTGCATGATGGTCAATTATGATAGAGTTCCTTATACTGCTTACACGGCCAGGAGTAATCTCAATGCAGGCTGCATCCTCAATAACTAAATCCGCTAATTCGAGAGGAAACTCCAGAGGCACATCATAAACACGTGCGAGAAGTCCCGCTCCCACCACCCCATCCCAGTCTCCATGTGCCACAATCCTCAAAATATTCCTATTCATAAACTGCAACTCCCAGTTTTCCTTAAACTATACTGTTTTTAAATTTGATAACAATAAAGATAATTTCAGAATCAAAAATCTTTTCAATTAAGAAATTCTATATCTCTTTAAAAAAATGGGATGAATTCATGGAAAAATGTGGCCTTGGGGTTCTACTCTATGTAGAAATTCATAGAATTACATAGGAGTTGGGACTTCACAGTATCATGCGGCGGCCTCGCGAGCTCATCAGCCGCCTTCCACTCCACCCCAGTCAGGGTGAACCCGCTCCCCACCTTCACGAATCCACGTCTCCGCTTCTTCACTGACCACTTCTCCTGCGGGTGTTGCCGCCAACGCCGTGAGGAGTGCAGGAGAGGTCTCACGATCGAGCGGAAGAACGTGGTCGGGTGGGGAGAAAGACCCTCCATCCTTAGGTGAAGGTTTATGGCTGCGTTGAGCTGACGACCGATTACAACGCCCCACCGCCAACACTTGAAGACCGCTCCCCTCAGGTCTTTATTCAACCACCCGCACACAGAGCAGGTCTTAGAGGCCAGACGGGGACTTAAAAGCTCCACGCAGCTCTTATACTTTATTAGAGACACTATCCTCTTCCAGTCGGTGTAGCTCAGTTCGCGGTTCCACCCCCACCGCTTCCTATACATGGTATGCTTCTTGA
>JAHQXB010000164.1 GCA_029856435.1 Candidatus Jordarchaeia archaeon | reverse complement strand
TTTTCCTTTCTCAATAGTGAGCGCTACTACTAATCACTACACAAAGGCTCTAAATTAAAAAATGATGTTCTGTCAAAGAAACGAGAGAGAAAACAAAATTTCCAGTGACTAACCCGTGAGTGGTTCATGAATTTTTTTGGCGTTTTCTTCCCTTTCCCTATTTGGGCAGTCCTTTTTGTGCCCCTTTCCCAAATAAAGGGAGGAATTTAACCCCCGGTTTGAGCCAAATCGAAACAGGAATGATGAAAATTTATCCGAATTACTACGGCCTATTTCTAGGACCATTTCCTCCTTTTACCCTTTCAAGAAGGAGTGCTTTTTTCTCCTGCTTGTTAGTTTGGGAGCGAAACTAACCTAATTTAACATTCCCTGAAGTTTTTGGACTAGCAGTTGCAAGGTTCAAAACAGATAGGGGAATCCTCTTTTCTGGTTTTTGGTAAGGGAAAGCATTTCTTTGCGAATGGAATGATTCAAGAACTTTAGAAATGCTATTAAATACAGATGTTTTTCACACAAGGAGAAAAGTTGCGTCTCTTCCCATAAATGACACAGAATTATCCATATGTTTAGGCGGTACTCCTGTTTGTGGGGATCTGTTTTTGTGGCTGGCTTTGAGAGAAACCATTCCCCCATCTTTTTAAACACTTAGTGTAAGAAGTGGAGGTGGGAAGGGGACGCGGAGGCAGGCTAAGGCTAGGTCACCACAAAAATTCAGATCCCCGGAGTGTTGTTTAAACATATGGGAAGTATTGGGTCTCTTTTCCCTCAATAAGGATTTAACTGCTAAAAGGCAGTATAAACTCTTTTGAAGACAGGGTCTTGCCAAAAAAATTGTTGTTTCAGGGTTTTTATTGGCTTTTCCACCCGGGTGTAAACTGGTGACTCGAATTCCAAGGCAGAAATATACCATAAAGGAAGGCTTTGCACCAAACTAACCCTTGAAGACATTGCAACCAAACCGCGAAAAAGACATATATTTTTAACAACTTCTGAGGGAAGGGCCAAACCATTTCGCATCGCCCTTCCAATAATATATACGAAAAATAAAAATGGGAGAATACTAAATAGTAAACATAACATAAACAGTTCAATTCTAAAAGACTGATTCCTTTAAAAGTTTCAGTTTGAACACGCTTAGTTAGGGGGCCTTGTGGTTTGAAACAGTGCAAGAACTGTAAGCGTATTAAACCTGACTATGATTTTCCCCTTTGTTCCTTCTGTGGTTCGTCTGATTACTGTAATTCTTGTATTTCTCAAAATGATGGGCGGTGTCTCAACTGTAGGAGCGTAATTACAGCTCCCCAACCAGCGTCTTCCAAAAAACGTGGTACTACCTCAACTATTAGAAAAAGGTTTTTGGGAAAACGGGGAAAACGTATTCCCATACTAGGGGTTCGAGGTGCTGGCAAGTCCTATTTTCTCTGCACTCTGGGCTGGGTGTTAGGCTACTATAGATGGGGCCATCCTGATAGTGAAACAAATGTCTATTTTAATGATATGATGAAATTTGTACTCAGACACGAGCCCATACCCTCAACGTACAAGGGTAGACCTATTGTCATAGAGTTGGATCAAGTTGACTTGGGTTGTGAAGTGAGGCGTTGCAATTTAGTATTGTCGTCTGAGGACTACTCAGGTCAAGAATATGAAACTGCTATGGAGCGGTTTAGAATCATGGAGGAGGGTGAACCACCTGACGAGTTAGTTGAAACTTTTTACAATATGATATTGGACTCTGAGGCAGTTATTGTCATAGTTGATTTGGTTGGCAGGTCACCCTTAACCCCAGAACAGTTTAAGAAGCATGAGGAGAAATACGTCTTCAATGCTCTAAGCGAGCAAGTGTCCCCTTTGGTCACGGGTATAGAACTACTATTAAAAAGTGGAAAGAACCTTTCAAACAAGCCCTTCTTCTTCGTCTTTACTAAGAGTGATGTTCACGGGCTCACCACAAGGGAAGTTTCCAAGTACTTTGATAGGGCCATGGCTATCACAATGAAGAGACTTAGCGATAGGGGGGTGGTGTTTAAAAAGTACGCGGTTTCATCGGTGGGTTGGGGAGCAGATGGAAATTTAGACAGTATGTGTGCTCAAGGATTCATAGAGTTAATAATGGATATTGCAAAACTTGTTAAGAGGTGAATGGATGAATGAGTTTAAACATAATATTTGCCCACGCAGACTACCAAGAAGCAGTTAGAACCAACGGTCCTATCAGTCGGAGAGCGGAGGACGCACTGAGAACTGAAGTCTTCCCAGCGTATCCAAAAATGGATTTTCCATCTCTGAGAGAATACTCGGGGATAAAGGTTTTCCCTGTGGAAGGCTTCATAGCTGTTTCCTACTTTCTCAACGAGGGACGCAAGGACAGCTCCGGGAGACCTGTACTATCCGCCAGGGTTGCTCTCATCCCCCAAAAACTCTTCAACACCTATGGAAGGGACCTAGACGCCGTGAAAATATTTCTCAAAAATATGAAGTTTGAAACAGCTTCAAGCCAATCCTTCATGAGCTTCGTCAAAGAAAAATCAGCCGCCCCCAACGAAGAAGAGTTTGTACGCCTCATAGACTTATTGGGAGAGGAACGCTCCACTAAAATCATAGACTGCATGTTGTCTTACAGTAAGGTCAATATACATTATAAGGACAAGAGTCTGGCTGAGTCCCTAGTCAGACTGGCCTACCTATTACTCCCCATGAGTGTAATAGCCTCAAACTCTTACTCCTCAGAGTGCTCCTACCTCTCAGGTCCACAAAGAGAGAACTATGTGCTAACACCGAAAGGAGAAGGGGGGGAAACAGAGAAAAAGGAAGTGGGCTTCCTAGACGTTGATTCTGGAAAAGCATCAAATGGAAAATACTACAAAAAACTAAAAATGATTATAAAGGAAATAGCCAGCAAAAGCGAATGGTACACATTAACCTGGGAAGAGAAGTACTCCCTACTCCTAGAACTTGTAGAAGCATGGTTCTCGGGCAGACGAGTCAGAATAATTGACACATCTGAAAAGCTCCGAAAAATGGAGGAAACCATAAACACCGTGAGGCAGCTGGAAAAGGTGTAAAAACATGAATAGAAAAACCAAGAAACTCATAAACAAACTCAGGAAGGGAAAATACAAGGAGAAACTTGAAGCAGCAAACGAACTAGGAAAAACAGGCGATGTGGAAGCCATCGAACCACTCTCCGAAACGCTAACAAAAGCCTTAGAGGAAATGGACACAAATTCCGATTTAGAAGTTCTAGGAGTCACCGCAGCTAAATCGCTAACTCAGCTGGGAGTAGACCACACCGATACACTGATAAAATCACTAGATTCATACAATCCAGTTGCTGCGTCGAAAGCAGCTACTGCCCTAGGAGAACTCAAGAGACAGGATGCCATAGAATATTTGCTTGCTAAGGTGAGCCACCGTGAACCCCTAATCCGCAGCCAAGTAGTTTGGGCTCTGGGAGAAGTAGGAAGAGGGGACAAAAAAGTGGAGGAAACGCTACGCAATGTAGTGGCCAGCGACTCGGACGGATATGTAAGGAGGCGAGCACGAGAAGCACTCGGGAAGCTTGCTAAAGTAGACGAAGTGGTAGAGGTTGAAGTGGTGCCCGCAGCAGGTAGGCAATCAATTACCCTCAAGGTAAACTCCAAAACAACTGTCAAACTTCTCAAACACCAAATTGGAAAATTGATGCGCGTTAAGGCTAACAAAATTTTATTATCCTTCGAGGGAAGAACCCTGGATGATGACCTAAACCTGTTGGCAGAAGGAGTCAAGGATAAGAGCAGACTATACGTGATCCGCCTTTCATAAACACAAAGAGCCGGCTGGGGGTGTAAACACACTGTTTAAGGGTGCCGATTCAGTTTTAGTTCTTGTGAACTGGATCAACTCGTTTAAAAGAAGCTTGAAGTTCTCACTCTTCTACAGCCTCAAATCTTTACAGTTTAGGTTGAGAGAAGTTATCGAAGACATAGCCATCCACTTAAAACTGGATTCTGAGTACGAACTTCACTATAGAATATCCAACGTTCAACCGTCAAACAAGAATATACAATTCTATGAAGGCTATGGAGAGGAAAGCATCACCCCCCAGAGGCCGTCCTCCTTTACTGATACCATAAAAGAGTATCCCAGGAAAAACACGGCATCCATAGTAACGTGCAGTTGCGGTAATGGAAGAATCAAATGTCCAAACTGCAATTCGGAAGGCGTTGTTACCTGTCCAAAGTGTTACACACATAGAGGAGGAGACTGTTATTCTTGTAAAGGTGTGGGAAAAGTTCAACACTACGTATGTAGAGGTACTGGTGTGTGCCAAGGATGCATGGGCAAACGTTTCTTTGTATGCCCCGGATGTGGTGGGACGGGAAAAGTGACGGTTCAGGACACACATGTTGTACGTTGCCCTGATTGTGGTGGCAATTATGATAACTGCCCAACATGCTTGGGTTTTGGATGGGTCAGATATGTCACCAAAGAAGTGGTGGCGCACTCAACATGTGGAGGAACTGGATACTTGGTGTGCTCTACGTGTTATGGAAGTGGCAAGTGTCCTGGTTGTGGTGGAACAGGAATTGTCACCTGCTCAGACTGTCGTGGAACTGGAATATGCCAGTTCTGCCGGGGGAAGGGCGTTAAAACATGTCCCACGTGTAATGGGAATAGGTATGTTACCTGTCCGGTCTGTGAGGGGGTTGCGGGCCTAATACTTTACACGGCGGACGTGTATGAGCATAAGCATTTGTGTGATACAAGCACGGTGGTCCCGGAATTATTTGGCGCTGTCAAGAAAAAACTGGATGAGGCGGGGTATCTCCAAGTTGACAACTTGACATCTGAGGAGGTGGAGAGGAAACTTAACCTCATGAATAAGAGGATTACAAAAACTGTTGATGGGGGAGTTACTAGTTTTGAACGTTTGAAGGCTCTGGCAGAGGGCAGGATATTTATCCACGGTGCAGAGAATGACCGCGAAATGCAGAAGAAGGCTCTTGCCAGAGCTTGGAAAGCCATAGAGAATGACTGGGAGAATAGGGGGAAGGACAGCTATTATGAGACCGGCTACAAGTTATCATTAACTAGTGGCGAAAGAAAACTGAAACATGAAGACATTTACAATAAGATTCTGTTTCAGAAGCCAACTTTCCTGATTTTCCCTCTCTCATTGGTATCCATTCTTCTTGGAGGAAGGGAGAAGAGGTTCTACGTGGCTGGTACGAAGGATAGGTACTCACTTGAGGACCCGGGCTTCAAAATTTCTCCAGTTAAAGCATCTCTCTTCACACTTACGCTCATTAGTGCGGGAGCCATATTTTTAACCCTTTTTGGCTTAACACCCGCTTTTGCTTCATACTTTTCCTACCTCGCTGTTTCTTTAGCCGCGCTCTTGTCCGTCTACATAGCTTTGATAACTAGGGATGTAAGAACCAAAGAAGCAACTATGGTCACTCTTATTGGAGAAGACGAAACTAACAAAATGGCCTTCTTCACACTTATGGCACACTATCTCTCGATGGAGGGAAAGGTGACAGTTGAAGATGAAATCTACACTAGGTTAACGGAACACTTTTTGGGAAAAAAGTTCAAGTTGGGTTCATCTCTTTCCTACCTAGCCACGCTTGAGGACGGAGGGCGGATAAGGTTCTTGAACCTCAGCTCATCATCATACAAAGCCTGCCCTATGGACCAAAACGTGAACCGTGTTCTTGCTGATAGCGACGCAATTATAGTGTTTTTAGAAGAAGGAAATATTAAGAAGCAGGAGGAGGAAGCCTTGAGGGCTTTAAACATTTTTGGAAAAAATACAATTACTGTGGTGGTTAAGGGGCAGGTGGAGCCAGAAGCTCTAGGGAAATATTCAACCATAAAAGCAGATTTCGACTCCCTCAAAAAAGACTTCCTGAAGAAAAGTGAGACAACGGATTTAAAAAATGTGTTCACACAAATCCTGAAAAACATATACTCCCCAAAGAAGGCTCAAAAAATTTTCGACAATCTCCAGGGGGAACAAAATTAAAACTGTGCAAAACCGCATCTCCTTAAATACTAAGTTCACGCTTTAATAGCCAGCACCTTTCTCCCATATACTATCACCCTCTCCGTTGCAATGCTTTTTTGCAACTTTTCCACTACAAACCCAAAAAAGAATGTCTATCACCTAAATCCATTTAAACGTTAAACTGGTATTTTGGAACTCGACAAGGAACTGCGGTGATGCAGGATGTTTCGGTCATACTTCAAAACGGGGCACTTAATAAGGTTCCGTTCCTAAACTGGAAGCCTTGTGCTGATAACGCATCCAGAAATCTACGTTACCAGAAACCGCCAATAGCTCTAGAATGGTGCATTTGGAACTTGTTCTAAATAGTTCCTTTCAGTGAACATTATTTTTTGTCATACAAGAATTGAAAATTGATGATTGGGGCCAAGATAAATAATTGGTCCTTTTTATCAACATCAGTTTATTACAAGGTATTTTACGGGTTTATGATCTTTGTACACGTTAAGAATTCCTGGTGGATATGCGTATATGAATACGTAAGGTCTTCTGCCATAAGTTTCAAAACTATATTTAAGGAATGAATGCCAACTCTTATGGTCTTCAGAAGAAGCTATGGTTGACCCTGACCAGGGTTCGGGGTAGGGGTGGGAGTGGAGTTGGCCGATTACGTAAAATTTTTTCATTTTGTCAAAAATGTCATTTGAGTCAAATTGGACAAATTGTGGTGTGGCTTTTATTATTTTTATGTTTAAAAGGTCGGACGCCACCTCCCAACCCTCCTCACGGTAGCCAACAATCAGAGCAGCAAACTCGTTAGGATAATTCTCGACAACTCGTCTATGGATTTTACGCAGCAATCCAGACTTTACTTTTAAATTAGTGGAGGGCATTGTTTCCGTCACTGCTGGTTGCCTCCATAGTCTAGGTGTAATAGGGATGAGCTTCCCTCTCTAAGGTATTTTTCCACCCCCTTCACACATATTTCACAATGGACATCTTTTGGGAACTGGTAGGAATTGAATTTATTTGTTTTTAAATCGAAGGAAGTAAAGTTGGCTGGTTTCCCGAATTTCCACTCTCCATTTTTATGGTGAACTATTTTTATAAAGTTGTCAGCAGCTATTGCTGCAGCTATATGTATTGTTGAGAGGCTTGCAACAGTGCAGCCACCAGCTGGTTCAACTTCATATCCTCCCTTTAACCAAGATAGGCCCCTCTGATAACACCCAATACATGAATTATCTTCATCAACAAGAACGGTTCTAACTCCTCCCTTGGTTCCTTCAATTCCCGTATTGATGAAGGGCTTCCCATTCCCTAAACTTAAAATTTCCAATGTTCTTCTAGTGTTGAAATTATCCACTCCCGAGATTACCACATCACTACTCTTGACAGCCTTCTCTATTTTGTTAAGGTTTTCACTAGCATCATAACCATAAACTTTGCCGTCAATCTCAACTATCACCGCAGGGCTGAGGGGATTTGGAATTGTAAAATTTAAAGCTTCAACCCTTAACCCGGGCATGAGCCTCTCCAACTTTTCTTTAGCAACCAGCACCTTTTCTTTCCCCCTCTCGGCATCTTCCAGCTCATAAAGGCACTGTCTACCCACATTTTCAATCTCCACAACATCGTCATCTACTAGGAGTAGCTTGCCCACACCATAAAGAGCAAGTATTCTAGCCACAGCACACCCAATTGTACCCATACCAGCTATCAACACATTAAACTTGGAAATCCTATCCAAATCATAACCTGCACGTTCAATCCTATCGAGCAATTTGCTCCTAATACCATCACAACCTTCCAACAATCATCCACCCTTCAGTTAAAAATTAACAAGACATTTTTTTCTTCTTAAAAGTAAACAAATTACACCAAATTACGTTCAAAAACATCACATTATTGCGTTCTATTTGCACCAGGAAGTTTAGCCCCAGTTTCAGCAATAAAGCGGGGAACATAGGTTAACACTCCTCACTTCTTCTTGGATTTGGATCCATATATTCTTCTTGCTTTTGCCCTAGGAGGCTTTATTATCTCTATGGACTGTTTGGGTATTTCAACGATTTCAACCGCGTACCTGTCTGATTTTATTCTTACTTCTCGGAAGTGGTGTTTATCTTCAAGGACTTTTACTACTAGAAACTTGCTTCTACCAATTTTTTTGGAAAAATTTAAGAGAAATGCTTTCTCCACTGAGGAGAAGCCCAAACCACAACCTTCAAACCAAACACCAAAGACTTCATCATAACTATGTCTTTGCACGAAGAGGGACGGGTAGGGCTCCACAATTATTTTCGGCGGTTGTCCCTCAAACTTTTTTAATATCAGAATTCCCTTCTCTTCCCCACCTTTAATTATCTGAGAAATTTTTTCGCCCAATTCAGAAAAGTCGGCTTCCAAATCCACTGTTTGAGCTGGGCTCCGAATCCTTTGGAATTCCTCAGCTTCTTTAGGCTCTTCCTTCTGTTCTTTGTTGAGAATTTCTTGAATTTTACTATATTTAATAGCTTTCTCTAATTCCCATACTTCCATGTCTACTCTAATTTTTGGAGTGAAAAAGGCCCAGTCAACGTTTCCCCTATCCAAACTGGAAATAAAATATATCTTGGGCTTGAGCTTTGGAATGTCTGAAACAGTCACTGCATAAACCCATCTTTCCATAGTTGAACTATCCGTGTGCGAAAACGATGCAAATCCGGCGGGATGAGTATGCCAGACACCAACAATTTCTAGACTAGGGTGCTTACCTATGGGGGGCGGCGACCTTATCCGAAGCCCAACTGCTGACTCCTCAGCTTTCTCATCCCGCTCCGCAACATTTACATAAATCTTATTCTTCTCGTATTTTCCAAAAATCCATCCGCCTACCTCGTAGTCCTTGTTGGAGAGTACAAGGCTAGATACCTTATCAATGAATTCTTGATTGAGAATGAGTCTATAGGAATCCAAATTAGACATTAGGATACAACTACCACAGCTTGAATTGTTCTCTGAAGGCTTGAACTAGTGTAATCAGTGGGTTCTCAGATTTCCTGATTTTCCTCCAAACAATATTATTGTCCTCCCCATGTATATGCACAGTGCCATCTTCTCTGACACAAGGATGATCAATTGCCGGATCTATAAAAGCCGCAGGTGGAGAAATGGGATAGCTTGAACTTGGCAGTATTATAACACGGTGTTTAGTGTTTTTTCCAAGAAGCACACAATACTTGTATATCCCTCTGGCGGGCACATTGTGGTCGGCGAAGTTCCAATCATTATATACCTTTTTGAGCATGAATGCGTGTCTACCGAATGTGGCAAGCGCGTCGGAAACATGTTTGCCCCAGACCTGTTCATCAGTCCAATAAACAGTATCTCCATTATGCAGTTTTTCTCCAATTCTAATTTCAGGAGCTAAAGGCTCATTTTCACCGGTGGAACCTACTAAGACATATAGAGTGATGGGATTATCTTCCAGCTTATACTTCTCTTGAATATACTTTACGATCCTCTGTATCGTATCACTTGTTTTGAAAGTGGTATGGTCTGCTACTCCATCCCTTGAATTAACAAGATTTAAAGAAATGTCTTCCACCATTTTTATGTGCTCCATACTTTATTACGAGAAAATCGTTGTTGATGTGATCTTCCATAGTGAGTTTTGCTCAGATATAAATTGTTCATAAATATATTAAAATTCTTTTCCTTAACCTTTTACCCTGGCTCCTAAACTAGTGGGAAGGGGCAATTTGTGAAAAATGGTGCTTTATTTTTTCAGTCACACTTTCCCGGTGGCTCTAGCTTATGTTGTCTTCCGCCTCTTTTTCAGAGCTAGTTTTACTCCTGTGAGGGTAAGGTTCTCATTTTTGGTTGTGATA
>JAHQXB010000153.1 GCA_029856435.1 Candidatus Jordarchaeia archaeon | reverse complement strand
GACAGGCAATTGAACGCTGCAATCAACCTGTACCTGAAGATGGAGGGAGTTCCCCACGAGAGGGGATTGTGGGACAAAAACATCCTCCCGACTCTTGTGGGCGGGTGCTTCCAGACAGGGGCGAGCAGAAGGCTCCCTATGAACTCGTGAGGGAGCTATATGACGTTGTGAAGCCTCAGCTCCACTACGCATACAGCAGGTATGCTAACGCATACCTACCTATGCCTATATAGAATGAAAACCTCCCCTCTATACCTGATAGCATAGAAAATAAGAACGGGTATTAGTCAAAAGAAAAGCAAAAATTTAACAATAAATCAAATGTGATCATTCAGCATTAATAAATTCATTTTAACTTTTTTAATCCAGAGGGCCTGGTGGTGCATTTTCTAACTTTTCTTCAATTATTTTGAGTAAATATTTGATAACTTTAGTATAGCTATTTTTCCCATTAAAACCGGCGGCGGTTGAGTGCCCCCCACCGACACCTTCAATTGTGGCGCCCAGTTCCTCCATAAGTTTTCCCAAATGAATACCTGTTTTTTTGTAAATGTTCTGTGTGGATCTAGCACTTACTCTAATTTCCTCTTTTCTTTTGGCTATCACTATTGCTATGTCTGCTCCTGTCTCGATAAGTGCTCTGCAGGCACTAGCCTCATAAGAACTTACATGTGAAATGGCAATTAACCAATTTTTAATATCATGTATTTGCGCTCTGTTAATAGCCTTCAGCCTTGCCATCCTTTCTGATCTAGACATTGTAGTGCTAAGTCTCTCAATTACCGCGCTGTAGTCCGCGCCTGCGTCTATAAGATCAGTGACGGCCCTAAAGGTGGAGGCGTTTGCTAAAAGAAAGTGTTTACTATCATAGGTTATTCCCATAAGCAAAGCCGTAGCAGTGTCCTGACTCGGTTTTATGCCCGCTTCCTTAAAAAGGTTGTATACTATTTCGGCAGTTGAGGTAGATGCCTCATCAATTATTAGGTGCTTGGTAAATTGGGTTGTAGATATATGGGGTGTGTGATGGTCAATGAGCAGTATGGGTTTTAAAAGGTTTACTACTGAGCGGTAGCAACCTAGTTGTTCAATATTATTGGTGTCAACGATTATAAAGGCGTCAAACATATCAATCGTGATATCTTTAGCTAAAGATACCTGTAGATCCTCTAATACCCCATTTGAGACTTTACTTATATCATCGGCAGCTATTAAGGATTCGATTTCTGGAAAAATGTGTGCGACCAGCTTTTTTATGGCGTAAGCACTACACAATGCGTCTGGGTCTGCGTTTTGGTGACAAATAATTAAAATCTTTTGAATATGATTAATGAAGAAGTTTTTAAACGTATTTAGGATCAATGTTATAACCCTAATAGCCTTCCATCTATAGCCTTCATAGCTACTCTCAGTGCCTCTTCTGCTAACATTTTATTTTCCTGTTCAGATTAAGACTCAACTTCAAGATTTATTTCAATGGTTAACTTCGTATTTTCTTCTGAACCTAATTCAACCATGCTTTCCAACTGGTTAACTTCTTTCTTAGGAACTTTTGAGTAAATATATTTCTTTATTTCATTCTCAGCAAGAATACAAACTTCCTCGAGTTCCTCCAATATTAAATTTTTCAAATCTCTCTTCTTTTGTTCATTCATTTTAGCCCGCCGGGCTTAAACCTCGTTGCTGAAGCGATTCCTGAACCTTTGCCCGCATCTCCTCCAGCTGCTTCCTTGAACGCTCTTCCTGTCTCTGAAGAGTTTTTACCCTTAATTCAAGTGTTTCCTTTTTATCCCGAAGTTCTTCCTTAACCTTTTCGGGTTGGGTTTTTATCAGTAACGTTCCAACCATTTTGTAAACACTGCTTCCCTGCTCAATTTTTTCAAGTTCACTTAAAGCCTGTTCTGTTTCCCTCAACTGCATTTCAGATTGAGACCTTTGAGTGATAATTATTTCCAATTTTTGTTGCAATTGCTGCAGCATTGATATTTGATGTTGAACCTGTGGGGGAATTTCATTTCCTGACAACTACACGCCTCCTAAACAAGTTCGTTAATGTCATAAATTATTTTTAACCATCTGAGATACGAGTTTAAAGCCGCTCTGAGCGCAACCGTATCCTCAGCCTTAATTTCTAAGCTTATAATGTCACCATCTCTTTTTAATTTACCTATACAACGCTCGCTAGCACCGGAAATAACTTCAGGAAAAAGAGCTCTGAAAGCAACTTCCAATAAATTCCTAGGCAAATTAATTTGTATAACGCCTTTTGCATTGTATTTCATTAAATTTACTCCAAATACTTTTTGCGCCTCGCCCTAAAATATCGGTAATCTCAAATTGTTACAATTTTTAATCAATATCCTATTTTCGATAGAAAATGTTCTTTTTTGTATCCTTTTTATGTAGACTAAAGCTAGAAGGGGCATCAAATATTTATGAGGATAGGAAAAATTTATTGTGGTGGCTTATTTTTCTCCGAGCTTAACGCAACTGTGTCTATGATATGTCTTTTTTCCTTGCCTAGAGGAGTTTCTGGAAGATAAGCTCCACCAGTAAAGGTATGTCCACATTTTCTGCATGACCATACTCCAGTAGACACTCGTTTAACTGCTTTAGTTGCACACCGGGGGCATTTATGAAAGGTACTCAGTCCCTCCAAGATAGTTTTCACACGCTTTCTCACCTTTGTACCATATCTTGCTCCAAACCTACCAGTAATACCTACCTTCTTAGTTCTCGGCATTATGAGACCTCCTGCCTCTTTAAAATTGGTAAAATATATTTTTCTCTAAGTTCTTTTGTAATATCCCTAGCTATATCTACGGCGTTGTAAATATCTTGTTGGGTTAGGGCTCCACGCTCTCCTTTTTGAATAGCTACTAGGTTACCGTTCGCATCATAAACAATGGTAATTCTACAATCCATAACATTTTCTTCCTCTTCTATGGGATCCACACAGAGTTGGTCACCTATTTTTGCGAGGGTCAATGAAACTGGTATATTGGTCACAGGTAATGGCATTTTTTCACTTAGCAATTTTACCTTTCCATTTTCAATTTCGGTTTTTGGAAGCATAGTGGTAATTAAAGCACAAACGCCAGCTAGAGAAGAAGCGTCAAATAGATTCCCACCGTGATCAATTATGTATATGTCCACGAAAAGAATCCAAACCTTTTCATTGGGAATTATGCAGAGTTTGTCCAAATCTACCATTTTAGATTCACGGATACCCCTATCGACAACCCTTGCAAGTTCGACAGCTTCTTCGCTGGGCGGTCCTGATTCAAAATAGGGAGAAGCCATTGGTATAAACTCTGCAGCAACAGTTACGACACCCGAATTGGGAGTATCGGGGTAGGGGGTTCCAATTTCTGCACTTACCCCCACGATAACCTTTGTGTTACCAATAGTTACCCTAGCAGAGCCACTGGCCTTCTCCACCACTCCCGTTTCAATAGTTATCGGACGTACCTCTCTTAATCCACGGCCGTCCACCCTCTTTTCTCTAGCTACAATTGACCTAATATACTTTGATTCAATTTCAGAGATAAGACTATGAGGCATTTTTTATCCCCCATTTTCCTGTTCATCTGCTTCCTCTGAAGCCTCACTTTGGATATCAATATATTTTTGGATTAAGATTTCCCTTTGCATTTCGTAAATCTTTTGGCAACCCTTTACAGCCAGTTCGTAGGCTTCGATGAATTCCTCTCTGGTCATCATACCATCCATCTGTAATAGTGTAGTTAGCCCTTTGCGAGGCATTATAGCAACAGGCAAGTCCGCCTGGCCGTTCTTATCTTCCAAATCACTTAAATCCAGAGCAATTTTACCATCTATCTTTCCAGCGGCAACAGCAGATACCAAGTCCCGCAAGGGAATTCCAGCGTCCGCTAAGGCTAGGGAAGCGGCGGTTATACTTGAACATCTAGTACCTCCATCGGCTTGTATTACTTGTATATAAACATCTATGGACGCTCTAGGATAGTATTTTAGAAAAACTGCGGGAGCAAGAGCCTCTGTTATAACTTTTGAAAGTTCTGTTTCTCTCCGAGACGGCGCTGGGCTCTTTCTTTCCTCTACAGAAAAGGTAGCCATTCTATAAATACACTGTAGTAGAGCCTCATCAGGTTGTGCAAGGTGGCGTGGGTGTAATTCCCGCGGACCATAAACTGCTGCGAGAATCTTACTTTTTCCCTGTTCAATGTACGCAGAGCCATCTGCTCTTGCCAGAACTCCGACTTCTAGTTTAATGGGTCGAAGTTCATCCAATCTTCTTCCATCAAGTCTCAAATTGTCTTCATTTAGTAACTTTATCTGCGAAGGAAAATGAAAATCTTCCATAACGACCACCAACAAGATTTACTTATGAATTAACTCCCTTACTCTATCAGTTAAGCCAGAGGTATGGGCCTCCCGCTCAATCTGTCTTATAGCTTTAATAACCCTCTCCTCGTCTTCGAAACTCTTTCCGGAAACCCAAACAACACCATTCTGACCAATAACAATCTGACACCCTGTTTCCTTTTTAATCATATTTATCATTGAACCCTTCCGCCCGATTAAACGCGGAATCTTCGTGGGTAAAATATTTACTAAGTATCCTCCTTGAAGTTTGCCAAGCCCCCGTTCTTTTGTGGTAAGCAGAGGCGCCCGCGTCCGATCAAATGCCATTATCTTCGCAACCAGTGTATCTCCTACATCAAAATACCGGCGAAGGTCTTCTTTCAACGGATCCGTACGCCTTTCAAAAATGTTTACTGGATGCATTGTAGCTTGGTATGGTGAATTTATGTCAATTCTCCATGAAGTCATCTTTACATCTATTACCTTTCCAATAACCACATCACCAACTTTTGGAATGTACGCTCCTTCAAAAGCAACAACTTGCACAATTTTGCCCTTCGCCTCTACCAAGCCTACTACAGAAGAGTAGATACAATTTCCTTCCCTAAACGTACCTTCGCCAGGCTTATAACCTCCCTCTGCGAGTAACTCGCCGGGTACTACAATTTGTCTATTTTTAAAATATAATGTCAAAAAGAAACCCCCTTTATTCTTTGATAAATGTCACTTGTGCTTTACCCTTAGTTTGATTATTTATTGTTTCTACAAATTTGCCTCTAAGCCCTGCAGGAATCTCCAATTGGGCAATCCATGAGCCGTCACTTTGCCATTCTTGTTTGGTGACTGTTCCGAAACGTTCCACGATGCTATATCCCTTACCTGAAAAATCAGGTGGAAACTTGACAGCCAGTTTTAAGAGTTCCATTCTTATAGGTATTATTGGCTGAAGTATTTTTAATATGTCTTTTGCTTGCTCTTCGGGGCTTCTCCACAAGTCAATTTGAACCTTTGCTTCCTCCATGGCGCGTTCTATTCTTGCTGGAGGATGGGGGAGTCCAGTCTGGGGGTTAATACAGTTACGGGCAAGAATATTAATTATCTGCAATTTTTTGTTGTTCATCATCTCTCTGCGCTGTTCAGTAGTGAGTTGTATAAACCCTTTCTTTAGTATGATAGGCGCAATTTTATTTATATCTAATGTTTCAAACACTTTAAGCAGTTTATCTTCGGATGCTTTAAGGCCTTTATGGGCGTCTTCAAATATATCAAAGCTTTTCAATATCTCTGATAAATCAATATTCTTACCGCGGCGAAAATCCCAAGCCTTGTTAGGGTCAACAAGGATCTCAAACCTTTCTCCATGGGATTCGTAGCGGGCTATTACTGTATCACCTAAATCGACCCATTTCGCTCCCCGAATGTCAGACATAACTATCAGTCCTAACTTCCACCAGACTTTCTAACCTCATTGATATAACTTTGAACTTCGCTAGAGGACAGTCTCCTGAAAATTCTCGATTTAACATCCACCACCGCAACTTCAACTTTTGAGGGATCAAGTTCAGACTCTAACACCTGATTTAAAGCCTTGAGAGATAGTTTAATAGAATCCTCAAGCCCCATATCTTTCTTATACTCTTTTTCCAGAACTTCTTTAGCGGCCTGAGAACCACTACCTATTGCGGCTGCCCAATAAGACCAGTAAGTCCCAGAAGGATCGGTCATAAATAATTTGGGACCCAGTTCATCTACACCTGCTATCAGAAAGGAAACTCCGAACGGTCTAACGCCAGCATGCTGAGTATACATTTGTTTAGTGTCACCAATGTATCTGGTTAAACTTTCAACAGTAATAGGCTCATCGTATGTGAGACGGTTAACTTGGGCCTGAATCCTAGCTTGATTTACAAGAACTCGTGCATCAGCTGTTAATCCCGCGATGGCGGTTCCAATATGCTCATCAATGACAAAAATTTTTTCTACACTCTCGGGGTCTTGAAGGGCTAAAACCCTCTTCTCTACTGCAAGCACCACGCCCTCTTTACATCTTACACCAATAGCGGTGGTGCCTCGACGTACGGCTTCAATTGCGTACTCCACCTGAAAAAGCCTCCCATCTGGGGAGAAAATGGTTATAGCGCGATCATAGCCCAATCCAGGAGCAGCAAACATTACACTTCTACCTCCTTATTTTATAACACCTATGAATAAACTGAATACTAGAAATACCAATCTCACACATAGCAATAATAATGTATCCACTACGCAGTTTATATCTTTTATTAAGCATAACTTATATATATTCACGATATCCTAACATTTTTTTTAAATATATCCTTAACCAACAGTGCTTTTCACAATCATTAAAAGAAAGTACAAGTCAAAATTCTTTATTTATTTATGCAGGGCGCTTTTCTAAAATGTTTCACCCTTAACTGAGTATATCTGAGAACTTTACACTCCTTGAGTCATTTATACAGGGCATAAAGAAGAACGCAGTAGGATCTATACTGATTTTATTTCCATTCAGTATCTCCTTTTGAATTGCTCTAATTAAAAAGATTCCCAATGGGACTTGTTCAATTGAGTAGTTTGCGAAAAACGCCGATGTGAAAAGCCGTCCCTGCCTTACCAAAAATTGTATAACCAGAGGGTTTAAATCATATTTTTTTTCCCAAGGATTATTAGGAGTAATAACTATTCTTCTACTCAGCTTTGATTCCTCTAATTTTCTTTTAGCCATTTTTATTTGATCGATTGTAACAGATTCCCCCTCATCCGTTTTAGCTTTGTAGAATCTCAGACATTTTCCTAATTCCCCCTCTCCATTTAAAATTCCTTCTACTTGATGTTCAAGCTCTACTAATTTAACGTCTACTTTCTCTAACTTAAACCCGAGATATAAGTAAAATTGCCCTTCTTCTTGAGGCTCCGAGTACTTTGCAAACTTGTATTCTAATTCCGATAACACCTCACGCAAATTTTGAGATCTTAAAAGTATGGGTCCAGCCAAGTTCTCATTATTGATTCGTGGATTAGAATTGGAGGTAGGTAGCGAACCGAAAAAGCTTTGTCTTAATTCATTAATTGAAGTTTCATATATGTGCGCCGACCCCGAAATTGTTGTTATGGTGCCCAAAGCCCTTTTACCACCAAATCTACTTGCAACTTCTGTTAAAAAAACCGTATAAATACCAGCAACATCGTCGGGATACGCTCGGGCCATATCATTACTTCTAATATATATAGTCGAATGAATTTTTGAGCCTAATTTGTGAAAAAGCACTATGTTAATACAGGGAGGGTTGGTGCTTAAAATGTCCGTTGGTGGATTCCAGAACTGGGCAAAAGCTACATTTTTCCCACCACTTAACTGATTTTTAATGTAATCCAGCTGGTTAAACGTGAATCTTTTTCTCATAGCCCATCCATAGCTATATACATGTTCTCCCTTCTCAGGACTAATATATTGGGGAATATAGCTCTCAAGGAGCGTATCCTTACTCAGCCCAATATAGTTTACTGGAACAAAATTTCCACTTTGCCAATCACTTAGATGAATCGTAGCACAAAAAGTTTCCCTAGTTTCCTGTTTTTTATCCTCAGTTATCTCCTTTATTCCTTTTTCGAGGATTGTGTTAATGCAACTTCTCCAAGCAACATCTATATTTCTGGCTCGAATCAAATAAGGACCATAGAAGCTCATTTTACTCACAACCAAGTTTTAAAGCATAATAGGGATGGGGAGGCTTCGGGTAAATCCCAACTGTATTTATGTTCTCGTCTGCAATTGCAGCTTCAACAGCCGCCACCTCTCTGAATATAGCCTCTGCATTTTTTATTGGACCATAAAGATTAATATCTATTCCATAAAGGGAAGGAAGAGCGTAGTCAAAAGAAAAATCCAGATTTTTTAATTCACTGATACTCTTAGAGAGCCTTGATTGCAGATTATGGATGCCAATACATACAGGATAACCATAGCAATTCTTAAATAACCAAGCTGCATGCAAAGCACTTATTGAACCTGCTCCCAGAATAGAAACACCAGGATCAATAATTGGCTTCATGATTAACCCCTTCATAAATTCAATTATTTCTCTGAACCGATTGATTCTTGAAGGTAGTTTTACGTCAAAGGGCAAAACTATAGAATATTCTATACATCCCATTTCGCCAATCATAGCCTTTTCTCTTTTATCCACGCCGCTAACCGAATTGTATATAACTCTACCCTCTAAACCCAGATCTTTAGCTACACCCATTGCTTCTATTCTCGCTTCCAAAACTGGCGAATCAAGAATTATTGGTGAGTCTGTGATATCTGCAACAAATAAAAGATATCTTGTTAAAGCCTCAGGAGTTTCTCCAACTATGTGTACCATTGAGGGAATTTCGTATTTTAAAGAATTCTCCTCCTGTTTCCGAATTTGATCTTCAGCCTTAGTCTTATCAAAGACGCCTTCACTATGATTAACCACCAATTTATCTCCTCTATAAAACATGGTTCCAGCTAAAACTACGGGATACTCCCCCCTCTGCCCGCCTATCTTAATCCCACATATATCATAAACTCTTAGTTCTCCAGTAAATATCAAGGGATTTAATAGAGATATACCCTTATCAAGAAAGCTTTTATTTTCTTCTTGGAACCTCTTTATCCCTTTACTCCAATCATATTCAACTTTGGGTGTTAATGGAAGGATCGGCTCCTCAGGAAATGGAGATATTTTTTGTGCATTAAGTTCATTGATTATAGACATCAATTTTTGAACATTTGTTTCTCCTCGTGCATCCACCACCTTAACGATTTGGCTTTGAAATCTTTTAACAAATTTATTCGGATCGTCTCCCCTGAAATAATTTGGATGCAAAACAGGTATAGTACCCTCACTTCCGATAATTCTATAATTTTCATCAATCCCATTATTATAGAGCGAAATAATAGTTTGCCCCGGTTCATGGCCAACTACACGTTCACCGCAGACTATGAGGAATCTAATATTTGTATTTGAAGCCAAATTTTGTAAAATCTTCGCTACTCCACTATTCTCCGTCTCACAGAAACCCACAATGGCAATTTTGTCACTCAATTTGGCTAACTCTTTTGGCAAATCGTAAGACCCACATGTAACTATGGCGATGGCCGCCTTTTCGTTTATAACAACATAGTCACCAGCAATGAATGGCCACTTTGACATAAATAACATCCCTTTATAGATTGACAGAGCTACAATACTTATTTAATACGAGGCGAGCCTCAACCACATAGAAATTATAAGACGTTTATTATAAATCAAGTACATTTGAAATTAACTATTTATATGTAAAAAGTTTTTCATGTAAACTTTTTTTGAAGAAACAATCCCAGTTGGGCAATTTTGTTTTTGCACCTTTAGTCAACATCATCGCCCTTGTTTAAAGGGGATCCTTTTCGCTTTTCCTTTTAGAAGAAGACCCTAACCCCTAAAAACCAGCCGCTCACCAATCAGCTGCACCGCAATCCGCAAAAAAGGTACTAAAGATCTTTTTGTGCCCAAATTTTTAGAAACCAGCCCCCTACACCATATGTTTAGGCAGCACTCCTGTTTGTAGGGATCTGTTTTTGTGGCTGGCTTTGAGAGAAACCATCTCCCCATCTTTTAACACCTTTGTGTAGAAAAATGGAGGTGGGAAGGGATGCAGAGGCAGGCTAAGGCAAG
>JAHQXB010000165.1 GCA_029856435.1 Candidatus Jordarchaeia archaeon | reverse complement strand
GGCGTAAAACTTATTTTTCTCCCCCTCCTATATTAGTTCCCCCTTTGTGAAGAAGTTTCGTGAGGTTGCATGAATGTCAGAAGATAAGCTGGTTAAAGGGGGGAACTGATCCTGCTAATCGGCCAGGAGGAAGACCCCGAAGAGGAGCCTAAGAAGATGAATGAAGGTATGGTAGGGCGCCCCTTCACCTACATCCACAGCCTCATCTGAACCTTGGCAGTGCTCCGGATCCGCCTCAAGCTCCCCTACTGCCAACTGGCTGGCTTCACCAGGAGATTCTCCCGCCTCCTGGGTGGTAGGCTCACCATCGCCCCTCGACAGCCTATCGAAGAATAAAAAGGCTCGTGGAAGAGAGGAGGCTCCCCGACCTACGGCTGAAGCCTGGAGAGGCAGTCACCGTGGCCGTCGACTCCACCGGACTCAAGGTGGGCAACTATATAGTGAGTGGATGAGACACAAGTGGAAGAGAAGGAGAGGCTTCCTCAAACTTCACCTCATCGTGGATGTGGAAACCCGGAAGATCCTAGGATTCAAGGCCACCAGCGAGGAGATGCCAGACGCCCGAGCGTTCCCCGAACTCCTCTGCCAATCCCAGTCAAAAGCCGAGGTGGAAGCAGTCCTAGGGGATGGGGGGCCAGCGACACCCGAGACTGTTTTAACCAGTGCAGCGAACCGGGGCGTGAAACCCCTCTTCCGGGTAAGGAAGAACGCCTCCACCAAGTCTTGAGGCTCCCCCCGAGGGCCGAGGTGGTGAGAAACATAAAGCAGAAGTTCATTTGCTTTTTATACTTGCTCCTGATATCTATTTGCAATAGTTTCTTTTTGATAAATATTAATTCGTGAAGTTTTGGCTTATGCGTCTTTTACCCCGTCTTCTTCGATACTGAAGACTACCTCAGCTTCGGGTAAGTATGGGCTGTCTACGAGACGAGCTATTCTCTGATTACCTCTGCTTTTTCGCAGGTAGACTCTGGTGGTGCAGTTATGAGCGACAATGTGTCCGCCGACTGGTGATGTGGGATCGCCGAAAAAGGTGTCTGGCTTTGCCATAACTTGATTTGTGACTATTACGGCTAAGTTGTATAGTTCTGAGAGCTTTAATAGTGTATGAAGGTGCTTGTTTAGTTTCTGTTGGCGTTCTGCAAGCATACCGCGTCCTATGTACTCTGCTCTAAAGTAGCCTACGATGCTGTCTACTATAATTAGTTTGATGTTTTTTCCTTTTTCGATTAGCTCTTCTATACTTTGGGATAGGTAGAGTTGGTGATCTGAGTTGTAGGCTCTAGCGAAAGTAACGTTTTTTAAAACTTCTTTAGGTTCTAATGTGAATCTTTCAGAGATGGAAATGAGGCGTTCGGGTCTGAAGGTTCCTTCGGTGTCGATGTAAATTGCTTCTCCACCCAGTCCTCCTAATTCTTCAGGTAATTGGACTGTTACGGCAAGCTGATGACATAGCTGAGTTTTGCCGGTTCGGAATTCTCCGAATAGTTCCGTGATTCCTTTGGTCTCGACACCCCCGCCTAACAGTTGATCCAAATTTTTGGTTCCTGTGGTGATCTGTGATATACTTTTTCTTTGGCCTAGATATTCCTCGGCGGATATAAATCCGATATTCAATTTCTCTCTGGCTGCTTCAATGATTCTTGCAGCAGTTGATTCTCCAATATCTGCCGCCGCTGCTAGTTCTTTTGGTGTAGCAACTGCTACAGCTTCAGGAGTTCTATAGCCACTCTCACTTAACTTTTTGGATATGGCAGGGCCTATTCCGGGCAGATCTTCTAAGGATAGTACACCACTCAATAGGTTCATTCTCCAATTATGCATTTTGAATTTGGGGGTGAGAGAGGACGTTTAAGTTGTTTTTTCGAGCGGGCAAGAAAAGCGGCTGAAGTGTGGGATTACGCGTGTAGCGTCCACCTTCAAGTGTAATGTTTCTGCGTTCAGAGGAGGTATTATTGTAAGTCTCAATTTTAGGGTCTTTTTGGGGGTGGCCATTTTATAAACCTCTTCTCTGAACCGCATCATCTTCGTTAACGTCCTCTCTTCACAGAGTGACATAATTTTTTATTATTTAGTTAATTAATAATAACATATGTAACTATCATTTCCAGTATTTCCAGTGTTTCCAAAGAGTATTGAGAAGGGGATACCGCCTTTTTCAGTTTTCACTTATTTTATATACTACGTCATTTGGTCTTACGCGTTCCTTTACTTTAATGCCTATAGAATCTCCTGCTTTTGCCTTTTGAATGGAAACCTTTTCAATCTGCATACTTTCAACCTTTTGCTGGAAATCTGTGGTGGCCCCTACTATACGAATGGTGTCTCCTACGGATAACTCTGCTTCAACTTTTACCCCCGCAACTCCAATATTTTTGAAATATGTGAATACAGTTCCAACTTTCTTTTCAATCATAAGAATTCACCCACTAATATATCAGGTTAGTTCGATGAATTAGTTTTGCCTTACTTTTTAAAGGAATCAAATGGGGAGTTTTGATGATTGTAATCAAATTTTTTCTGGTAACTTTTTCCATTTTTCTTCTTTTTTTCTCTGTTTTGGATTTTGTCCAGCAATTTTCTTATAGCTTCGCTTACAACAAGTAACTCCCATAACATTAGCTTGACTTCCTTTTTTCTAATGGTAATAATTGGTATTATCACTTATTTCTTTTTGTATATTCTATAAATATCAACTGTTGATACTTATTCTGAATTTAGTTGCCGATTAGTTTTTAGCTTCCTTTTCCATTTGATCCTCTCAATCTTGATGGGAAAATCATAAATTTGTTAATTGACATAAAAGTAATCCGTTAATTTAAGAAATTAACGAAGGTCAAAGAAAATAATTTTGGAGAGTGAAAGAGCTTTGTCTTCCGCCAAGGAAAAACAAAGGGATTTGAAAAATTTGCTCAAGGATTGGGTTGGAAAAGGTGAAAAGGCCAAAACTAAGGATGGCAAGGAGTTAACTATTGATATTGTTTCTGGTGCAGTTAAAACGGCCATCTCTAAAAAGGAACTCAGTAGTTTGGAACTTAAAAAAATGTTAAATGAAATCCGCCACGAAGAGGTCATGCCCTACTCTACATGGGAAGAATTTCCTGACCGCCAGAAAAGGTTTGACGCTTTAAAAAATAAATTGAAGGAGTTAAAGGTACAGTTTTAAAAATTTGGTCAGATATCAAAACAAACAGCTTTTTGCGTTAGTGTCTCCGTAAACACCCATTGTTTTTTATTCTGCTCATTCCTTTTTTGTAATTAAGTATAGTAATAATTATTTCTCGGGTTGCGGTTTTGTTGTTTTGCTTTTTATTTTTTCCATTTTTTTCTTATAGAGACTTACTAAGTCCTGTGTCCTAATGCAGGTATCTTGTGCTAAAACGGTGTATTCCATAAGGGTTTTAAGATCGATGTCAAATGATTTGTCAGCAACCATTTTTCCTAGTCCTACCGCAATTGGTCCATTATCCATTATTTTACTTGCCATTGTTTTGACTGCAACTTCTAGTTGGTTTTGAGGAACAACTTTATTTACTAGTCCTATACGCCAAGCTTCTTGCGCGTCGATTGGTTCCCCCGTGAGGATTAACTCTTTTGCTCTGCCTAAGCCCACTATGCGGGGTAGTCTCTGAGCTCCTCCAATATCAGGTATTATCCCATAACAAACTTCTGGTAGACCAAATATTGCATTTTCAGAAGCTATTCTTATGTCGCAGGCCAAGGCTAACTCTGTACCTCCTCCAAGAGCTAAACCGTTTACTGCAGCTATAGAAGGCTTCTCAATACTCTCCGGCATACTGAGAGTGTCTTGTAACCTCCTAAGAAAGATTCTGAGTTTGGAGACATTTTGTAAGAGGGAGCCGCCTAGCAGAGATAGATCCAAACCCGCCGAGAAGGCTCTTCCCGCGCCTGTTATCACCATAAGTTTCACATCGTCATCTTCGCGGATCATAGCGAAATATTCACGTAGTTTTTCAAACACTTCGATTGTGAGCGCGTTTAGGGCATCAGGTCTATTCAAAGTTATTTTTCCAATTCCATCACGCTTTTCGAATAATACCACTTCAGAACTCATATTGTTCTACCTCAACTCATTTTATATTTCTTTAAAGAAGATTTTAGCGTTCGAGTAGTCCACGATTTGACTAAAGCTAGAAGCCTAATAAGTTCTCCGCGAAAAACTGCAACCAAGCCTTAAGGTCTTAAAAAAGTTGGCAACACTTCACCATTATAGCTTTCTAAAAATATTAGTTTTTGATATGGATTTAAATTATGGAAGTCTATCTAACGCTTTATACCTTCTTTACTTTACTGGAAAAGAGGATTGGTAACAAGGTCTCTTTTACCCAGCGATTAACTTGCCAAAAGAAGGCAAAATAAATGAAACCTCCTTCAAAGCATAGGGATCATTTAACCATTTTTCGCCCACAGGAAGTAGGTGTGTATGATAATTTTTATTATTATTGTTTTGCGTGGGTGTTATTTTAATTCTGAGATAAATAATGTAGTAATTTTTGATATTTTTCTAGTCTCTATGGTAGATTCTTATGTAAGGACCGGGTGTAACAATTATGTACTCGTTTCCCAATTGGGCTATATCTCCATCTATTTGTCGGCAAACACCTCGTAATTGGTCAACGGCTCTTTTAAGTTCACTGTTTGACTGTACTCTTTGTATAAAGGGCTTAGCATGTATAATGACTATGTTTCCTGATTTCAGCTCTTCAGCTATTCTAGGAACATCTGCCAGTGTTAAAAGGGGGATTGATTTAATATACACAACTCCAGAATCAACTATTTCTTGGGCAACTTCTTTAGATTCGGTTTCCTCCTCGAAAACCCCAAGTTTTGATAAATATTCCTCTGTTCCCATTGCAGCATTGTTTTCTTTATCCAAGCATAAATTCTCTTCCTTTTTACCTGAAAATTTTTTCAGGAATTCCATTTTCGCGCACCAACCTCTTATATAATGAATAAATGATGCTTTGAAGAATGGGAAAGCCGACTAAATGTGTTTTTGATTTATTTATGGCGTACACACCTAAAAGGGTTTATATTACGTTTAGAAGACCGAAATTAATAATTGATTTTTATCATTTCGTGTTTTTTCCCCATCCATTCAGCGAAACGTTTTTCAACCATAAGCCTAAAAATCTCTTTTATGTCTTCAGGAGGTAGAGTGCTGAATTCTTCTTTTTCATCCATTATCTCAAAAAGTGTGAAGTCGAGGCGACCGGTTCTTAGGGCCCATCGATAAATTATTTCGCACCATTCTTCCAGCGACCGCCAATAAATTCTTACCAAAGTTTTATTTTTGTCCCACCACTTAATACTATTCTTTGAATTCATGTACTCCAGTATATCCCTAAGAGCCACCTCGGATAGTTTGTCGAAGGGGTTTTTCTCCATCAATTCAGTTACACTTATCAGATGTATGACCAAAAATTTTGCCCATTTTAACGTATAGTCAGACCAATCCCTTCTCCAAGACTCTAAAAATTCGGGTTTTTCAGGTTTAATGTACATCCAAGGTTTATCCACCCAATCAGGCAGAGGAGCGATTCTTTCAACCACTTTAGGTGCTTCTGTAACGAAATCTTGGGATATGCCGGCGGAAGCTTCTTTCCCCTGTTTTATCAGTTGAAGCTCAGCTTTCAGTCTTTCAATATCTTCTCTGAGAATCTCAATTTTAAGCTCGAGCGAATCTGCTCCTTCAAGCACTTTATCTTCTTCGATTTCCTCCAAAGCATTCGATTGCTTTTCGCCCCGTTTTTCAATTTTCTTTTCTTTCTGTTTTTCCGCCATTTTCATCCCTATTATTAAAATTATTCTACAGCAAACTCCTCAGCCCACTGTTTGAACTTAACCAACTCAGAAGGTGAAACAACAGGCTTTACTCCACGCAGAGCCTCCAAAAAATCATTCCTAGAAACAGGTCGCACCTTCACATTTTTATCATTTAATGCACCGACCGCATCCAGTTCCCTTATAGGCATCATCAAGGCCTCCCTACATATCATAGCAATATCTGAACCAACATAACCCTCCGTTAGCTTCGCAAGCTCTTTAAAGTCTACATCCTTCTCTAGATCAACGCCTCGCGTATGAATTTTAAAGATCTCCTCCCTTGCCTCTTCTTCTGGCATACTAATGTAGATTCTTTTTTCGAATCGCCGACGGAGCGCAGGGTCGAGCTCCCAAGGAACATTTGTCGCACCCAGAACAACGATTTGATCCTTCTTGTTTGAAGTAACTCCCTCCATCTCCTGCATAAGCTGAGTCTTCAACCTCCGTTCCCCACCCACCTCGTCTCCTTCGCGTCTCGTCGCTATACTGTCAACTTCATCTATGAAAATTATTGCAGGCTGCTTATTACGGGCTGCAACAAAAAGTTCCCTAACAAGCTTCTCCGATTCGCCCAACCACTTGCTCACCAATGTAGCTGCGGACACATTGAAGAATGTGGCTTTAACTTCAGATGCAACCGCCTTAGCAATCAATGTCTTCCCACAACCAGGAGGACCAAATAGGAGTATCCCCTTCCAAGGCTTTCTCGCCCCCTCAAAGAGGTCTGGACGCATCATTGGGAGAATAATAGCCTCTCTTAAAGCCTGTTTTGCAGAGTTGAGGTCTGCTACATCGCTCCATTTGATGTCTGGTTTTTCTGCAATTATTGTGTCAGATATTGCTTTTGACAGCTCATCGTCTCCGACCCCGCTTTCCTCTCCTGTGGCTATGCTTGACTTTATGGTGGGAGCTCTCCGAGGCGAAACCACAGCCGCTTTAATTTGTTTACAACGCTTTACATATTTTTCTGCCCGTTCGTAGTAAATTTGTCTCAGTTCTGGATTGTCGGTGAACTGCATACACTTGAGCAGTATATCTGCGGCTCTCAAATATTGCTCATAAGCCTGTTTGTAATTTCCACGATTATCGTGTTCTATTGCTTCTTGAGCTATTTGGGTAGCATATTTAAATAATTTTTCCGCCATTTTTCCCCACTTGACTTATTTTTACTACTAATAATGGGTTAGCCGAAAGTTATTATTTTTTCTCTAGGTGCAAACCCCTCACAGTACTGGTTCTCACTAGGATCCTTTAATGGGAAGATAGTTTTTGGGTAAAAGTAGAATTTTTTGGTGACCTAATTATGTTTTGCCGTCTGGTTTTTCCACTGTTGGTGTTTTTGGCAGTCTTTTGTAGGCGTAGTAAAACCTCTGGATGACTGTGAAATGTGTTAGAAAGGCTAGAAGGATTATGGTCCAATATATGATTTGATTTTGAGTGGGGAACCAGGATGTCAGAAATATGCCCTGAGCAAGTATTGCAACGCCCAATACTGCAAGTCTTTCTGGTCTTTCAGCTATTCCGATTCCCAGATTCTTTAATCCAGCAGCCTCCGCGCGGGCTCTAGCGTAACTTACCAAGAGGGCGCCCACCATAGTTACGATTCCCCAAATTGGGTGGCAGTATCCGCCTATAATTAAGGCAGCAAAAATGAATACTTCTGTGTAGCGGTCTAACACAGAATCGAGGAAACCGCCAAACACTGTTATTTTACCTGTCTTTCGAGCGACCAGCCCATCCAGTAAATCGCAGAATCCCATAGCAAAAATAGTTAAAGAGGCTAAAATCAGTCTCTGCCACTCGTTTATGAGGTTAACCGGGTATACTCTATTCCCTACAATTAGTACACTGACCACAATGGATAAAATGAATCCCAAGACTGTGATACGGTTGGGAGTTAATCCAATCCTCACCGCAACATTTACAGCTGGCGCAAACGATTTCGTAAGAATTTCCTTAAATTTTCCAAGCAAACAATTACCTCCAAAACGCATAATTTTTAAAGGATATAACTAAAGACCCTTCGTATAATTAGCTCCCCTTTTTTATTGATAAGCTTCTCGTAATCTTTGAAGAAGTAAGCCTCTATCAATTAAAAGTATAAATGAGGCGAGTCTCGGACCCTGTTTTTGTCCAATTAATATCTGGTAAATCAATTCGAAAAACCTTCTCGAACCTAGACCAGCCTCCTCCTTAGCTATCCTATAAAGAATATTCTCTAATTCGCTCTCCGTAAATTTCTTCTCACCCAATCTATCAGCAAGAATTTTCAAGGCCCTCCTTTCTCCTTCAGTAAGCTGCTCCCTAAGTGTAACAGGCACTTCATCAAGAATTTTTAACTTAAACCTCTCAGGCGCATATTTCTTAAGCCAGGCCTCAGCTTCCTTCAGTCTCCTCTCAATTCTAATTTTATCAATTTCAGAAGGTTCACCACCAAGAAGACCAGTAGATCTGAGCTTCTTTATAGCGTTTTCAAGAAGATTTTCTTTGGGGAGAAGCTGAACTAGGGTCGCCGCATGAGCGTACCTTAACTGGAAGGGTAGAATCTTAGGAGGTGCTCTAAGCTGAGAAAGCTCATAACTGCGTCGCATCTCAAATTCTTCCTTTTCCTGAAGAACCCTTTCAGCACCATAATACACCTTTTCTGCTTGATCGTAATTTTCAACCAGTTCGGGAACCCGGGAAAAGTCTATAACTACCCTTTTCATTGGCTTGTTTTTCAAGTAAAGATATCTTAGAACTTCTGGTTCCGCTATTTCCAACCATTCAGCAGGAGTGACACCCAAAAAGTCACTGGAGCCCATATCACCCATATCCTTACCGTTCACAGACCAACCAACCCATTCGTAAGGAAAACCAAAAGGAGGCTTCCTCTCAAAGATTTTCTCAACTATCTCAGCACAGCTATCACGGGACCCCCCAGGAGTAGCATGATCCTTACCGTAAGGCTCAAAATTCACATCGAGAAGCGCCCACAAAGCCGCCCACTCAACACGCCAGTTCAGTTTCCCGTCCTCCATCCGGGAAATTCCTTTGGCTCCACACCTACTACAAACATACTCAATCACATAATCGTCCAAATTAACATTCAAGATTTTATGTTCACCAATGTTAAGACACTCTCCACATAACGGCTCAAAAGGAATCCACCCCTCAGGGTATGGCTTTCTACCACGATATTTGTTAATAATCTGTCTAAGCTCTTCCCTACGCTCAATCACCTTCCTAACCAAATTTCTCATTCCGTCTGTCTTATAAAGATCCGTAGTAAAAACAGGTTTAACCCCTACCGAAAAGCTATCCAAACAATCCCTGAAAGGCCCCCAATAATGCTCCACCCAATTTCCATGACAATCAAAAGGATCGGGAACATCAATCAAACGCCTACCACGATACTGCTTAGCCGCCTCAACGCTGGAAAATTGCTTCAGCTGAGCAACCTTACCCTTCCACTGATCCTGAGTATAAAGAACCAAATAGTGCTCAGCATCCTTACCTAACCTCAAAAACTCTTCCTTAACAGTATTAGTAAGAATGATTTCACCCCTAAGACGACCGAGATGCTGCAACCCTGAAACAGACATTCCGCAACTACAAACATAACGATCCAAGTCTCTCCAATACTCAATAATGTTTGCCACTGTTTCATCGATCCAATGCCAATACTTCTCCAAATCACAAAACCCTTCTTAGCAAATGTTATAACACGGAAACAAATACACATTAGTAAACCTTTCGGAAAAACCCACAAAAACACCAAAAACACACAACAACCAAAAACCACTTTATAAAGTCTGATTTAGAAAAATTTAAGTACATGTAAGAATCGCATACTCATAAGTTTCAAGCGGCCTTAGTCTAGTGGCTAGGATTCCAGCCTGCCACTCTTTATCCCTAGGTAGAAGGGCGAAGCTGGTGGCCCGGGTTCGAAATAAACTTGGAACCCCTAGTTCCTTCACGAATTTCCCGGAGGCCGCACTCAAATATTTTTCTTTGTATATAACTTTTTGTTTGTGTTTATTTTTTGTTTAGGATTATTTCTTCGTAGCAGTATAGGGCTCTTGAGATTACTATCCATGCGTCTAGGGGTTCGGGGTAGATTGAGATTTTTTTGTCAGCTAGTTTTAGGGTGTTTGTGGAGAATTCTCCATGTGGGAAGCCCCCTATTATTATTGTTGGGTTTTCTTGTTGTGCGCATTCGTTCATAATTGTTTTTGGTTTTGTGGGGGTTCCTTTTTCGGTGAAGATTATGGTTTGGGTTGGTTTTATTTTTTTGATTAGGGTTTCTAGGTTCATTTTTTCTATGGTTAGTAGTGGTGTTCCTTTTGGGGGTACTTTTCCGAGTTTGTAGAGTTGTTGCATTAGTCCTATGAAGCGGTTGTAGTTTTTGGGTAGTCTGGTTTGGGGGTTTATTGTTATTACTTTGTCTTGGATGGTGTGGACGAATGTTTGGAGATGTCCTTGTTTGTTTAGGGGGGTTCCTAGTGCTGCGAGTAGTGAGAAGTGTATGATATCTGGGCGTCCTCTTTTTTCTCGGTTCGGTAGTTTCTTTATTATTTGGCTGTGTAGGGAGATGTCTAGTATTTGCTGTGTTTTTTTACCTTTTTTATTTGGGGTTTTGGTGGTGTCATTTTTATTGGTTTTTGGGGGGATTGTTTCTAGTGAGGATTCTGCTAGGATTAGTGTTAACATTTTTCTCTCCTTTTGTTTTTGGAGCGTAATGTTTAAAACTTATTTTTATGACCTTTTTCTTGTTAAGACTTGTTAGTTACTGATTATTTTGAGCTTAAATTGGTTGTTGTTGATTGGTTTATGTTTTTTAGGAATGTGGTTGCTGGAGATTTTTTAGATGTCGGTGACGAGGAAAAGGGAAAGGAGAGAGATTGAGAAGATTGCTAGGGAGAGGATGGAGTATTTGATGCGTTTGGCTGATGATGTTTTTTTGCGGGACCGGGAGAGGGCGCAGCGTTATGTGGAGATATGTAGGAGGTTAGGTATGAGGAGTAGGGTGAGGATTCCTAGGGCTTGGCGGTGGCGTATCTGTCGTGGTTGTAAGGCTTTTCTTTGGCCGGGTGTTAACTGTAGGGTTAGGTTGAGAGTGAGGCGCCAGTCTCACATTGTAGTAACCTGTTTTAATTGTGGGCATCATATGCGTTATAACATTTAGGAGTTATGGATTATGAAGAGGATGAGGAGTGAAAAGATTAAGAAGGTGAGAAGTGGGGCGGCGATGATTCATTTGGGTAAGAAGGGTGTGACAGAGGAGTTTGTTTTGGAGCTTGAGAGGCTGTTAGGTAGAGAAAAGATAGTTAAGGTTAGGGTTTTGAAGAGTGTACTTGGTACGAAGAGCATGGATGAGATTGCTTCGGAAATTTTGGAGAGGACTAAGTCTCAGCTTTTGGAAACTAGGGGGTATACCTTGTTGCTTGCCAAATATGTTTAATAATACGTCATATTTATATAATCTTTGGAAAAAATGTTTATAACCTGATGATGTTATATTTTACCGTTCTCAAGCTAGAAAATGGTGAGTTTTGAATGTCAACAGTCTATGATGTACCTGCATGGGAACTCATTCAAGAGGTGGCGGAAATTCTCAAAAGTGATCATCCAGAGGTGTCACCTCCACCGGGTTCCCAATTCTGGAAGACTGGGGTGCATAAGGAAAAAGCGCCGGAGAGGCCGGACTGGTGGTATATTCGGTGTGCTTCGATTCTTAGGAAAGTGTATCTAACTGGCCCCGTAGGGGTTTCAAGGCTGAGAACGGTGTATGGTGGAAGGAAGAGGAGGAAGGTGGCGTTAGCTCGCTCTGTGAAGGGTAGTGGTTCAATTATAAGGAAGGCGTTCCAACAACTTGAAAAGGCGGGCTTGATAGAAAGGGTGGAGAGAAAAGGTAGGAGGATCAGTAGCGAAGGAAGATCACTCTTGGATAGGGCGGCTCATAAAGTATATGTTAAATTAGAGAAGGCAGCAACTTTATTCATTTGAGGGTGTGTCATCTTTGTCAGACGAAGAAATAGAGGAAATCAGAAGGCGTAGGATGTTACAGCTTCAGCAGCAGATAGCTGAAGCACAAAGGCAGGAGAGAGCTCAAAGGGAATATGAAACGCAGAAGCAGGCAGTTTTGAGGCAGATATTGACACCTGAAGCTAGGAGCAGACTTACTAATCTTAAGATTGTGAAGCCAGATTTTGCTGATCAAATAGAGATTCAGCTCATTCAGTTGGCACAGGCAGGTAGAATTACTGCACCGCTAACTGACGAGCAGTTGAAAAATATTCTTAGGCAGTTGCAGGAGAGAAGAAGGGACATTAAAGTAAAGTACAGATAGACAAGGGAGAGAACTCTGAATGGCTAGAAATAAACCCTTACCAAAAAAGCTGAGGTTGGGGAAGGCGGGCAAACAAAATGTTGCGGTTCCTGCTTGGATTATTGTTAAGACTAGGGGAAGGGTGAGAACCCATCCGAAGCGTAGGCATTGGCGGTCTAGTCGCCTTCAGAGGTGAATGGTATGTCTGAAGAAGAAGCGCCTCCGGGTATGGAGAAAAAAATTGTTGAGGAACGCATTTATACTGTTCCGCTTAAAACTGCTAGATATGTTCCCCCCAATCGCAGGGCTACTAAAGCGGTAAGAATTTTGAGAAGGTTTATTATGAGGCATCTTAAGTCAGATAATGTTGTTATTCTTCCAGAGGTGAATGAAAAGATATGGGAGAGGGGTATTGAAAAACCTCCGCGTAAGATTAGAGTTAAGGCTTCTAAGGATTCGGAGGGGATTGTTGAAGTATCTCTTGCTGCTGAGGAATGAATGGGGTAGACCCTATTTGGTTATCGTAAGGAGTAGCTTTTTCGGTGATTCTAACATAGGCGTTTTTATATTAGCCACTGAAAGCTATGTTATTTTACCCAAAGTTAGGAGGATGACCAACAAGAGTCTTATTGAGCGAACTCTAGATGTGGAGGTTGTGGAGGCGAGTATAGGTGAGAGCTTTATTATTGGGGTTTTAGCTGCGGGAAATTCTAAGGGTTTGATAGTTCCAGAGTTTACAACTGATGAGGAGATTGAAATTATTAGGCGTCAATTGGATATTAACATAGATAGGGTTCCTGGTAAGATAAATGCCTTGGGTAACACTGTTCTTGTTAATGATAACGCCGCCTTAGTTCATCCCGGGTTTAGTGATGAAGCCATAAAGATTATAAAGAAAAACTTGGAAGTTGATGTTTACCGTGGAAGTATAGCTGGCTCGCCCCTAGTTGGTTCCATAGCAGTTGCAACTAATAGTGGAGTTTTGGCGCATCCTTTAACGGATGATAAAAATTTAGAATGGCTAAGCGATAAATTCAAAACTCCTGTGGGTATAGGGACAGTTAACTGTGGTAACCCATATATAAAAGTTGGTCTAGTAGCCAACACGAAGGGAGCTATAGTGGGTAAAGAAACCACGGGTCCTGAAATGTTTCAGATAGGGCAGACCCTAAATCTTGAATAGAGTTGGAGAGATGAATATGTCTAAAGATTCTGTGAGCGTGAAGGTATTCAGAGTAAAAGGAAGATTTAAGGGTAAAAATGAGGAATTTAAATTTGTTAGAGAAATCAGAGCATTAGACGAGGAAGAGGCAAAAGAGATTATATACTCGACAATCGGGAGTAACCACAAAGTAAAGAGGCACCACATTAAATTTGATGAAATAACAGTTATAAGCCCAAACAAAGCCAGCGACCCAACTATAAGATACTTTTCAAACTTGGAGACGTGAAGATATGTCAGAAGATGAACGTAATTTGGAAAGAATTATTGCAGAATTGAATGCCTATGAGCAGCAGGCACGTATTTTGCAAAGGAGAATAGATTTAATAAATGCTTCGTTGCAAGAAATAGCTTTAACTGCAGAGTCCCTAGACGAACTCAAAAACGTTACTGAGGATAACGAGGTTCTTATGCCTTTAGGATCGGGTGTCTATGTAAGGGCGAAGATAATTGATATTAAAAAAGTGATAACAACCATCGGTGCAGAGGTGGCTGTGGATAAGGATATCACGGGAGCGCAGCTCAGCCTAGATCAGAGATCTATGGCTCTTCAAAACGCGCTGCAAGCTACAGGACAACAATTGCAGGAGATAGCGAACAAAATTAATGAGTTAAACAGAAAAGCGCAGACTCTCGTTGCTAAAATTAGAGGCTGAATATTTTTATTTTAAAAATACTTTTAAACTAATTTTTAGAAATTTCACTAATTATGCATCTATGGTGGATTGTTAGTGTTCGAAAAATTAAAGACTAGTTTGGGTAAAGTAGTTGAAAAACTGAGTACAAAGGAGTTAAGCGAGAAAAGCTTAGACGAAGTTTTATGGGACTTACAGCTGACACTTATACAGAACGATGTATCGGTAAAGGTGGCAGAATTAATCGCAAACGACATAAAAAAGGAGTTAATGGGAGAGAGGGTCGGCAGATTCGAGAACCCCTACGAGAAGGTAAATGATGCTTTAAGAAAGGCAATCTATAAGGTTCTCAGCGGAGGACATGATATTGATATTTTCAGTATGGCAAAGGAGAAGAAATTAGAAAAAAAGCCACTTATAATAATTTTTGTGGGAATAAACGGTACAGGAAAGACCACAACTTTAGCTAAACTGGCTTACGCTTTTCAGAAAAAAGGGTTCAGTTGTGTTTTAGCTGCTTCAGATACTTATAGAGCAGGTAGTATTGAACAAATAGAGAAACACGCAAAAAATCTAGGTGTTAGAGTGATAAAACATAGGTATCATTCAGACGCCACAGCAGTAGCATTTGATGCTGTTAAACACGCTGAGGCGAGAGGCATAAATGTTGTTTTAATAGACACCGCTGGCAGAATACAAACCAACGTAAACCTCTTAGACGAGATGAAGAAGATCGTTCGCGTAATTAATCCAGATCTAAAAATATTTGTCGGTGACGCTTTAACAGGAAACGATGCAGTTGAACAAGCGGAGAAGTTTAATGAAGCTATACAAATTGACGCGTCTATACTTGCCAAAGTTGATGCAGATACAAAAGGGGGGGTTGCCCTTTCAATTGTTTATGCTACTAAAAAACCCATTATCTTTGTGGGAGTAGGTCAAGATTATAAGGATTTGGAACCATTTAACCCAGAGTGGTTTACAGATAAAATTCTAGGGAATTAGGAGGAGGAAATTCTTTGGTTAGACATTTTCTCACTTTAGATGACTTTTCTTCCGACGAGATACATAAACTTATAGCTACTGCAGAAAAGGTGAAGTCGGGAAAGGTGAAGTCTCAAGTTCTCAGAGGAAAAAACATTGCTGCAATATTTGAAAAGCCTTCAACTAGAACACGTGTTTCGTTTGAGGTGGCGGTGAACCAGCTTGGGGGGAACTTCATTTTTCTGAGGGGAGACGAACTGCAACTCAGTAGGGGCGAACCTGTTAGAGATACAGCTAGAGTTTTAGGAAGATATGTGGATGGTATTGTTGCAAGAGTCTACGAACATAACGATTTGGTAGAACTCGCAAAGTATTCAGGAGTACCGGTAATAAACGCGCTAAGCAATCTTTACCATCCTTGCCAAATACTAGCGGATATTCTTACCATTAAGGAAAAGAAGAGAAAATTGGAAGGATTGAAATTAGCCTATATAGGCGATGGAAACAATGTTTGCAACTCCCTATTGATCGGCTGCACAAAAATTGGTTTAAATATTTGCGTTGGATCGCCTAAAAGATACGAGCCAAAAAAAGAGATTGTTGAAAAGGCTAAAAGTAACGCCAAAAAATCTGGGTCCCAAGTTGAAATAACTAACTCGCCCCAAGTGGCCGTAAAGGACGCAGACATAGTTTACACAGATGTATTCGTAAGTATGGGCAACGAAAAAGAAAGAGAAGAAAGATTGAAAACGTTCATTCCAGATTTTCAGGTTAACACCAAACTACTAGAAAACGCTTCACCCGACGCTATTGTTATGCACTGCCTGCCAGCACACAGGGGACAAGAAATAACAGAAGAGGTCTTGGAAGGAAAACAATCGGTTGTTTGGGACCAAGCTGAAAACAGACTACACGCACAAAAAGCTATTTTCATTCAGCTGTTTTAAAAATAAGGAATAACAGAACAAGCGGGAGCAAAATGAATTAATATTTCAAGTTACACATTCTTTAAAAGCGGCACTCACTGAAAGATATAAACCAAACTTAGGAAAGCCCGTAAAGGTCTGTGGTGTTGCTTGATTGGTGAAATAGCATCATTGTCGGCGGCGCTGTGCTGGGCCATTTCAGCGATACTTTATAAAAAATCCCTCGAGAAGGTAGATGCAATTTTAGCTAATTTTATAAGAACAATTCCAGCAGCGATATTTGTTTTTGTATTAGTACTGCTTATAGGTGAATTCTGGAAGATCTCGTACCTTCCTTATGGGAGTTTGATTTATTTAGTTTTAGGAACCTTCACGGGTCTGGGAATCGGAGACGGAGTATATTTTCTATCTCTGAAATATATTGGGGTGGGCCGCGCAGTTCCTATCACGAGCACATATCCACTCTTTACCGCAGTTTTCTCCATCATTTTTTTGGAAGAAACTCCACAACTATTAACAATTATGGGTGTCGTAATTGTTGTCGTTGCAATTTGGCTTCTTAGCAAAAACAATTCCCAAAACTCCACAAACACAAAAAACGATAAAAAAGGGGTTATACTAGCGATAATAACGGCGATAACTTGGTCGATAGGAATCATTTTGTTAGATTTAGCATTAGAGGGTATTAATTACTATTTAGCTAATGCCATCAGATTGCCTCTACTTGTAGGTATTTTAGCAGTAGTGATTCTTTTTTCAGGGAGAGGAAAAATACTTGCTAAAACAAGCCTCAGAGAATGGCTGATTCTGGGATTGGCAGGAGTAATAGCCATTGGAATAGGGGGAATAGCCTTTTTAGCGGGAATCTCGCTTATAGGAGCCACACGTTCTACAGCCATTTCTTCAGTTACTCCACTGTTCTCAACAGTGTTCTCATTTTACATCATCAGGGAAAAAATTACGCTGCGAATAGCTGTGGGAGCAATACTAGCAACATTGGGGATAGTACTATTAACACTTGCAGGGTAACATAGCCCACAGTTAAAGAAATTTTTTAACTTCCAAAAATAGTCATTCTAAATAGTGGGTATGTCTTTTGTTTTTAAGACTTCTATTTTGTTATTTTCTGCGAATTCAATTATTTTTGTTCTTTCCTCTGATTTCACGCCTTTCCAGTCTATAATGAAAAATTTCAATTCCCCAACAGTTCTATCAACTATCTGTTTTAGCATATATTCATCGAGAAGATGGGTATAATACTTTGAGGCTATGTGGCCCACGGCAAATTCAGTATTGAGATTAATTTGAGAGAATTTTGGGGCGTAGTGTCCGCCACCAAAACCCGCCGCTATACTCCAATCTCTATCCGGACTTTGAAGAACACTAATTATTGTTTCAGCTACGACCGCCCCCGCAATCTCATTTCTCCACTGTTTTTCAGAACTCCCTATTTCGATAAAAAATGAGGGACATAAAACCGTGGGGCCATGGTGCGTCTGTTCTTGGGAAACCTCAAAATCTAATCCCAAGTCACTTTTCATTTCATAGAGTTTTAAAAGAGCAGATTTCAGACGAAGAGGAGGGGCTACCGATAATGTTCTAGGCGATCCCCCATATTCAGCTTCGCCAAAGTTACCTGAGACATGCACAGTTAATGTTGGTTCTCCGGTGACACTAGTATGTCTGCTTGCAAAAATTATGAGTTCGGGGGTATAAATTTTTTCTAAATTTTCGCAGTATAGGATTTCCTCCCAACGTTGCACTAAAACCACTTTTGCCCTGCTGGTTTTTCCTATCCACCTTCTATGTTCGCCATTCTCCGCTTCAACTTCAACAAAATCGAATCTCTCCCTCAGTCTCTCAGAAATATTCATCCCCGCTACATCTTTGACAGAACTAACAATGAGTATCAATTGTTATTCCACCAAATAAGTTCACACACGATTATGTGTTGGGGTTGCCAGAACAATATGTTAGTAATACTTGAATATTATTAAGTTTTTATTTTTGAGTTATGAATTCTTAGCATGTAGGGAGTGAGTGATATGAACTCGGTTTCTGAGGCAAATACTGACGGATCATGCTATAAAGAATTATTTAATTCTAAGACTGTTGACCAGCAACTTTCCGCTATACTTAACAAAGCTAAAGCAAAGGTTCAAGTTTTTGGCGTGGGAGGGGCGGGTAATAATGCAGTCACTAGGCTGACTAAGTGTAAAGTTGAAGGCATTGAAACTATTGCGGTAAATACCGATGCGCAAGATTTACTTTATACAAACGCGGATTACAAGTTGTTAATAGGTAAAAAACTAACTGGAGGATTGGGAGCAGGTAATAATCCGGAAATAGGTATGGCGGCGGCCCAAGAAAGCTTGGAGGATATAAAGAAGGCTGTTTCGGCAGAAGTGGTTTTTGTCACATGTGGGTTAGGAGGGGGAACCGGAACCGGAGCAGCGCCCATAATCGCTGAAGTCGCCCGAAAATCGAGTGCACTCACTATCTCAATATGCTTCCTTCCCTTCCTAATAGAGGGCAAAAAGCGCTGGCAAAGTGCAGTGGAGGGACTTAAAAAACTGCACCGAGCTTCAGACACGATAGTCGTTATACCCAACGAAAAACTATTGGGGATAGCGGACAAAATTTCCCTTACAGAAGCATTTAGTCTCGCAGATGAAGTTCTAATAAAGGGAGTGAATTCAATATCTGAACTAATCATAAAACCGGGTCTCGTAAATGTCGACCTCGCAGATATAAGAACAGTAGTCAAAAATAGTGGAGTTGCATTTATTGGGGTTGGAGAGTCAAGTGGTGGAGATAGAGCCTGCCAAGCAGTTGAAAAGGCTTTAGGAAACCCTCTACTAGATGTTGATGCCAAAGATGCCAGAGCAGCATTAATAAACATAACTGGCGATCAAAATCTAACAATCAGAGAAGCAGAATTAATAGTAAGAAAGGTATCAGAAAAAGTAAACCCTAACTCAGAAGTGATTTGGGGTGCTAACATAAATCCAAACCTAAAAGATACTCTACGTGTGACAATAATTATCAGCGCTGTATCACTACCCTACGTTGAGAAGCTAATCAAAGACACCGAAGCCTAAAAAACAAAATCTATCTAAAAGGTATATGGGAAGCCAGTAGAGGATGCGTGTTGGATTATTTTTGTTTTATTTAAAAAACTTAATTACTGCGAATATAAAGGCAGTTGGGGAAGTTATAAATTCAATTAAATTTAAAAGATACCAAGTTAACACCCTATTTAGCTAACACTACCCCTCCAAAAAGGATATGGGTAAGCATCGGAGGCCAGCAAATGGGTATAATTGGTTTTATCAGGAGATCCAGACGATTATTCAAACTCGCCAGATATCCTACCCGCAAAGAAATGTGGGCCATAATCAGAGTCTGCGTATTAGGCATAATCATAATAGGGGCACTAGCATTCGTAATCACTATGCTCTTCGTAAATGCCTTCCTCCCCATAATCAGACCCAGCACGATAATATACATTTGAGGGGAAAATGATGAAGGAAAAAGGTTCTAAAAAGAATGAAACTAAGGATGAAAAAAAAGATTCCAGAAAAACGAGCATATTTGCTTTAAGAACCACAATTTCTCAAGAAAAGAGCGTAGCCGCATTAATTGAGAAAAGAGTAGAGGGCAACCCCTCAACAAACATCAAAGCCATACTAGCACCCGAGTCTCTCAGCGGCTACCTATTCGTTGAAGCCCCCAGCCAAAGAGAGGTAAATAGAATAATCACTGGCATACCTCACGTAAGAGGAAAAGTGGTCGGGAAAATAAACATTGAAGAACTAGACGACTTCTTAATACCTAAACCCTCAATCGAGGGAATTAACAAAGGAGACATAGTAGAAATAGTAGGAGGTCCATTTAAAGGCGAAAAGGCTAAAGTGACAAGAATAGATACCGACAAAGGAGAAGTGGTAATAGAACTAATAGAGGCTACTAACCCCATTCCTGTTAAAGTCAATGCGGATTATGTTAAGCTCGTGGAGAAGGGAGAGGCTGAAGGAGAAGGGTAGCTTAAAACCCAGTGGGTTGTTCTTAACATTACTCTGGTAGAAGATAGCAAGTACCTTTTTTCGGTTGAGATGTATATCCTTGTTTGATGGTAGTTTATAAAGAGGAAAATTGAATCGGTCTTCCCAATTTTTCAGACTTTGTGAGTCGGTCAGAATTTTTAGGTAACCCAAATAACAAAAAGTAGACCTTTTTTATTGTACTATAGGCTTTTCGCAAAAAATTTTTAAACTTGGAAAATGATGTCTTCCGAAGGTAGATTACATTTAAAAGGTTAAAATATAGAGGGAAACCATAAATCACAATGAGGATTTCTATATTAATAGTAAGCTGTTGTAAGATAGATAGTACATTATTAATTATTTCATCGTACAAAGTTCTTGAAGAAGGATGCTGAAATGGTGCAAAAGGTTACTGTTCAAGCCCTTGTTGATGGTGGTAAAGCTTCAGCGGGGCCTCCTATTGGTCCGGCTTTAGGCCCTACTGGAGTTAATCTTTATCAAGTTGTTCAGAAGATTAACGAGTTGACAGCGAAGTTCAAGGGTTTGAAGGTCCCTGTAACGATTATTGTGAACCCAGAGGATAAGAGTTTCGAGATTGAAGTAGGTTTGCCTCCTACTTCTGCTTTGATTCTTAGCGAGCTAGGTGTTGAAAAGGGTAGTAAGGATGCAAAGCAGAGTAAAGTTGGAAATCTGAGTATGGATGCTATAGTTAGGATCGCTAAGATGAAGAGTGAGAAGCTTTTTGCAAATAGTCTGGAGGCTGCTGTACGTACAATACTGGGCACTTGTTTGTCAATGGGTGTTACGGTTGAGGGTAAGAATCCTAAGGAGATACAGAAGGAAATTTTGGAAGGGAAATATAAGGAGTTGCTATCAAAAGCATAATTTTATTGCTTAATTATGGTTAGCGATTTTTGATTTCGTATGGTTAATTCAAAGGTTAAATATTGTTTTATGATTACCAATTATGGAAGGAATGTGCGATGCCCCTAGATAGGAAGAAGATCATTGAGGCCATTAAGAAAGCCAAGGAAAAATCGAAGAAAAGAAATTTCGTGCAGTCAATAGAACTGGCTGTTAACTTGAAGGACATCGATTTGAAGAAGCCTGAAAACCGTTTGAACACGGAGTTAACTCTTCCAAATGAAACTGGTAAAAACCCTAGAATTTGTGTTATTGCGGCAGGGGATCTTGCTGTTAGGGCAAAGGAGGCAGGGGTCTATGTGATAGACAAAGATGAACTGAATGATATTGCGCGTACTAAAAAGAATGTAAAAAACCTTGCTCAGCAATATGATTTCTTTGTTGCCCGTGCAGACCTTATGCCCCAAGTAGGTAAAACACTTGGTCCTGTCCTTGGTCCGAGGGGAAAGATGCCGAAGCCGATTCCCCCCAATGCGGATATTGGCACAGTTCTTGATCAGTACAAGAGGAGCGTGCGTCTCAGAATTAAAGATAACCCAGTAGTACATTTGAAAGTGGGCTCTGAAAATATGGAGGAAGACAAGATCGCGGATAATGTCCAGAGCATTATTAACTTTTTAGAGGGTAAATTTGAAAAGGGTCCAAGGAATATTAAGTCAGTTTATCTGAAAACTACCATGGGCCCGGCGGTAAAAATAGAGTAAAGGAAGCTTTAAAAATGGCGGTAACAGCTAGAGGAAGACCTGTACCAGAGTACAAGGTCGAAAGGAAGGAAAGAATAAAAGAGTTACTGGAAAAGTACCAAGTTATTGGACTAACTAGTATGGAAGGGATGGGTGCTAGGCAACTTCAGGGTCTAAGAAAGAAATTAAAGGACACAGCAATCATAAAAGTGGATAAAAATACACTTATTGCACGCAGTCTTATGGAAATTAAAGAAAAAAAGAAAAACGCAGATAAGCTATCAGAATATGTGAAGGGATCAGTAGCACTAATACTCACGAATATGAATCCATTCAAATTAAGTAGAATTCTTGACAAAAGTAAGACTCGGACTGCTGCGAAACCAGACACCGTAAGTCCAGTTGAAATTGTTGTGCCCGCGGGAAATACAGGTTTTCCACCAGGCCCCATAATTAGCGAGTTGGGTGAAATCGGGCTCCCAACTCGTGTAGAATCGGGGACTATCTGGATAACGAAGGATACCGTTGTAGCAAAGCCTGGAGATTTCATTCCCAAGAAACTAGCTTTGGTTCTTAAAAGGCTGGGCATAGAACCCATTGAGGTAGGGTTAGAACTCCGTGTAGCCTACGATGATGGTCTGATATTGACACGTGATATCTTGTCTAAGAAGCCTGAAGAGTACTTGAAGGAAATTAGAGAAGCGTACGCTCAAGCACTGAATCTAGCAGTACACGCATCAATAGCAACTCCGGAAACAGTAATTATGATGTTGAGAAGAGCTTACTCAGAAGCTTCAAATCTGGCGATGAATGCAGAGTTAGTTATTCCAGAGACTCTTCCAAACATAATAAGAAAAGCGGAAAGCCAAGCGTTAAGTATAGCTATGAGATTATCGGCGAAGGATCCAAGTTTATCATTATCGACTGAAAAAAGGTGAAAAAACAAAAATTTTAGGAAGATCTTAAAAGGCGTCAGAAACATGAAACAAAAGGAAAAGGGTGAGTTCGCGTCCTTTAGGTTAATAAGAAGTATTGCCATAAAGAGTGATATTTAACAGCTTTTATAAAATCAATCCAAAATTATGATAAACATATGAGGTGAAAATAATGGAATACGTATATGCTTCGATGCTTCTCCATAAGGCAGGGAAAAAAATAACTGAGGAAAGCATTGCTAAGATTCTTGAAGCAGCAGAGGTAAAAGTTGATATGGCTAGGGTCAAGTCTATAGTCGCCGCTCTTGAGGAAGTGGACATTGAAGAAGCAATTAAGACTGCAGCTCCCATAACAGCAGTAGCAGTACCCACAACACCAGAAACCAAAGAAGCAAAACCAGCCAAAGAAGAGAAGAAGAAAGAAGAGAAGAAGAAAGAAGAAGAGGAAGAGGTAACGGGTCTCGGAGCGCTCTTCGGTTAGAGGAAAATGAAAATTGGAAAATATGACTAGACAATCATGTTGTCCAGTGTTTCCCTAACCACTTCTAAATAAAGTAGATAAGCGTAGATGTTGGGTAAGGTAGCCTTACCACCTTTTATTTTGCTTTATTAGGCTCTCTATCTTGCTTAGCATTTCTTGAACTTTCTCAGTTTTTGGTCCGCCTCCCCTAGCTAGTCTACCTTTCCCACCTCCGCTTCCTCCCACAACTTTTGAAGCTTCTTTAATGATTTCGCTGATGTCGAGATTAACAGATTTTCCTATCATACCTACGACGTCGACTTTGTCATCTGATTTTGCCAGTACCACCACAGAGTTTGGCTTCTCTTCAGTTATTTTACTTGCGACCTTTATTGCTTCATCTATGCCTAACTTTGTTTTTTCTATAATGAATTCGTATTCTTCAAATTTCTTCATTTTGTTCATAATTTCCGTGGCTTCGATTTCTGCTATCTCACTGTGCAGCCTTTCGATTTCCTTGCCTCTTTGTTTCCATTCTTCAAAAAATCTTTCTGCAGCTTTTGGCAATTGAGTCTTGGGGACGCGAAATATGCTTGCTGTTTTTTCCAAAAGGCTATCCGTTTCTTGGGAGTAATCAATTGCCGGCGTACCTGCAATAAACTCTATCCTGACTACGCCATCCTGTATTCTTTCTGCCCCTTTTATCTTAATTAGACCTATTTCCCCTGTGTTTTTAAGGTGAACACCTCCACATGCCTCAGTGTCCCAGTTTTCTATATCGATAATTCTTATTATACCTCCTGGCACAACCCCTCCCTGATAGATTTGAAAACCGTATTTTTTCTCTGCTTCGTCTCTACGCATCCATTTTGCTGTAACTGGTCTACATTCCATAACTACTTCATTTGCGATTCTTTCTATTTTTCTAATCTCTTCTGTGTTTAGTGCCTTATAGTGGGTAATGTCTAATCTTGCTCCTTCGGGAGTTTTTTCCGCTCCCGCTTGCCAAATATGTGGACCAAGAACCTTCTTAGCGGCACCATTTACTATATGTGTAGCAGTATGGTGTCTCATAAGGGCTATTCTCCTACTCCAATCTATTTCTCCATTAACCCGTTGCGATGGTTTTAACTCGGCTGGTCTATCCAGTCTGTGTACTACTACGTTACCCAATTTTTCAACATTAATAACTCTATATCCGTTTAATTTTCCTGTATCGTGAACCGCTCCGCCACCTGTAGGGTAGAATAGGGTTTGGTCTAATACCACAATAGAGTCTAGAACCTTCAAGACTTTAGCTTCAAACTTCATCTGGTAGGGCTGCTCATAGTAAAGAGTTCTAGTTGGAGGCAAATCCTTAAACGCATCCATTAGAGTATCCTTGGTGGTAATAAGAGTAACTTTTTCCTTTTTGCTACCTAATTGCACATAGAAGTTTCCCGGGATTTCCAGTTTTATATCGAAATTTTCTGCGATTTCTTGCACCATTTCAGGAGAGATTCCTTTCGACTCGTAAAGCTCGATTAAAGTATCTAAATCCAGTTTCTTTTGCCTTTTAAGAAGCCCCTCCACATATTTTTTGCCCTTCTCCAGTGTTTGATAATATCTTTCACGTTCAATATTAAAGATGTCATTAATAATATCTGAAGCTGCTTCCACCCGTCTATAAGTTTTTTTCAAATATTCAATATGCTTATGGAAGAGTTCTAAGAAGTCCAGTTCAAAGCTGTATAGGTCGTTTAGGCTTAAAGCCCGTCTGAGGATAATACGTAAGTTGTAGCCTCCTCCAATATTTGAGGGAATTCCCCCATCTGCAATTGCAAAAACAAGTGTTCGAGTGTGATCAGAAATAGCATATAATGCTTCCAGAGGACCTAAAGATTTGTGCAAATCTTCCTTTTCAATGCCTAGTTTTGCGGCTACGTCTCCCCTAGCCTTATCAATATTGTCTACTTCGTCCACGTTAAGAAGACCGGATAGAACAGTATAACGCTCTAGGAGTTCTTCGTCTACAGACACCCCTGTACTCTTCTTTAGCCAATCCAACACAGGTCCGAAAGCCGCCTCATATATGGTAGGTGAACCTTGAGTAAACCAACCTATTCGCTCAACCCCCCAGCCTACGTCGATTACCTTGATGTCCAATTCTCGGCAAGTCCCATTTGAAGTAAACGCATATTGCATAAATACGTTATTAACTATCTCCAAACCTCTACCAAAGGCCTCAAGGCAGGGGCCAAAATTACCACCTCCAGCCCACACATCCTCCTTATAACTCACCTCATCGCGATTCAGTTTAAGGCATTTGGTGAGAAACTCAAAATTGAGTTCAATACAACGATCCATCCAGTAACCCTTATCATCATAATTGAACGCGTGCTGGCCGCCCATCACAAATAGGCTTAGATGCCTACCAGTCTTCCCAACGTTATCAATATCATTGAATCCTTTGCCACCGAACCTTATACAGGGCTGAGGAACCACTAGAGGATTCGCCGGAGGCTCAACGATACCTTCAACCACGTATGGTTGAAAATCAGTAATAGAAGCGATGGTGAATGGAATATCATCTCTCCACCTTGCAACCACGGGATACTCACTTATCCTCGTATGTCCACGCTTCTCAAAGAAGTCGCACCAATTCTTAACAGCCTCATGAAAATCCCAGCCTCCATCCATTCTACGTCCGATAAACTTGTATCCCCCAACACACTTTGTATCTCCGCAAAATTCATTGTTGCTGGTCGTCCAATACCATTCATTACAGGATCTACACTGCCTTCTCTCAAAACCTTCTCTTTTGAACAATTCTACTTCGTAGCTTCCTCTACCAAACTTTTTCCTCAGCTCCTCTTTGGAAATCATTATTCTCAAACCTTCCTTGAACAACAGTAATGTACCTAAAACATTGCGGAGTAATTCTAAAAACTTTATGCATGAAAACACACAATTAATTAGAACCACTAGTAAAATAAAAATATGTGAACAAAAATCGTTTTCCAATAAACGGTCAAAAAATCGCAGAGGATCCATCATGTTTATTGACCATAAAGTCCTAGAAGCAGCAGAAGACATGCGATACCTCCTAAACAGAAATTATAACAGAGACCGAGCATTAAACTTTGTAGGGGATCACTATAAACTAAAAAAAGATGAACGCTTCATTTTATACAGAGCAGTATACAGCCAAAAAGAAGTAGAAGAAAGAAAAGAGAAAACCGTAAACTTCAAAGACCTCAAAGACAAAATACTAACCGTAGACGCATACAATGTAATCATAGTCCTCGAAACAATGCTAGAAGAAAAAAACTTAATTGACGCTGACGACTCATTTGTGAGAGATATCGCAGGAGTGTTTGGCAAACATAAAATAACAAAGAACACACACCAAGCAATCAACCTAATAATGCAAACACTCAAACAAAACCCCCCAAAAGAAACACTTGTATTCTTCGACAGCCCGGTAAGCAGGAGCGGAGAACTGGCAGCATTCACGAGAAAAAAAATGGAAGAACACAGCATAAAAGGCACCGCACAAGTAGCAAAACAGGCAGACATTGCAGTCATAAAAAGGGGACAAGTGGTGGCCACTAGCGACACAGTCATACTACAAAAAGCCAAAAAAGCCTTCGACCTAGCGGGATACATTGTCAGAACAAGAAAATACAAATATTTATACTCCCTAAAGGAGGAGTAGAAAAATATTTTAAACCCCGTAAGCCTAATAAACCAAATACCCATAAACCCATCAAAAATTAGATTTGGGCACGTCGCCTAGCCAGGATTTCAGAAACCTGAAAGGGCGCCGACAGTTAGGCGTATGCCCTCTAAAATCCTGGAGGATAGCCGGTTTTATCAGGGGTTCAAGTCCCCTCGTGCCCGCCTATACTTTTATATATGTGGTTTATTTTTCATATTATTGTTTAAAATTTTTGTGGTCATCTTTTAAAGTGTTCGAATCCCTTTGGATATATTCTCCTTTCAGTTTGGTTCGGTAGACGTAGTACCATATTTTTTTCTTCAGTTACAATTCCTATGGGATACAAATTGCCTCCAACGACCTTTACTGCATCCACGGCTTTATTCCATTTCACGGAAGGAATTGTGACTATGAGTTCGAATTCTTCGCCACCATATAGTGCGAGATCAAAGTAGTTGAGTCCGTGTTCATTTGCAAACATTTGCACCTCTTTGGGGACAGGTATTGAATCAATAATAAACCCTACGCTACTCATTTGTGAAATCTCGTAAAGCGACCAAGCTAGACCATCACTACTGTCAATGCTGGAAGACACAAAGCCCCGCTCAGATAGAACTATCCCTTCCTTCAAACGGGCATGGGGTTCATAAATGGCGCGCAAACCTAACTCTTTAGTCTTTGGATCAGCGCTCAATTTTTCGAACAGTATTTTGAACCCCATAGTGGTTAAGCCGAAATGTCCAGTAACAGCTACTACGTCTCCGGGTTGCGCTCCACTCCGCGAAACGACTTTATTTCGTCCAACTATTCCAAAAACGGCTCCAGAAACCACAAGGTCGGAGCACTCATTGGTATCACCCCCCAAGTAATAAAATCCATACTCCCTGCAACCCGCATTCAATCCCTTAACCAAATCCGTTGCTTCATCCCGAGTTGTCCCCCTCGGAAAACCAAGGGAGAAAACGCCACCCATTGGTTTGGCGCCCTTAGCAACAACATCGCTCACATTCATAACAACTGCTTTTCGCCCCACCTGCCAATATGTCATACCGGGAGGAACATCTGTTTTACCCACAAGCATATCTGTATTAACTATCAGAACATCGTTTCCGAAAGGAATCCCTACAGCATCATCACCATAAGGCAAAACCGCATGCGGAAAGCTATCTATTAAGGTGTGAAATAATTCAATTAATCCACGCTCACCCACATCTTCAACAGTCATAAGAACCACCCAAAAAGCTGGTAAAAAGGAAACTGGAGCCCCGGGCGAGGTTTTTGGAGCAGCAAAATTGCAAGCTCTATCGAACTCGCGACCTTCAGCTTACTCAGACCGCACTTTGAATGTGTGATTGTACGAGGCTGCCGCTCTGCCACTGAGCTATCTCGCCTCTATTTCAGAGGAACCGAGGCTCACCGAAGGCTCCATGTTTTACTAAAGAGTTCAAAGCATTAATAATCTTTACTATGTGTGTCCAACGCGGTGTAGATTCGTTCGATTCCGCCTTCGAAGGAAGCTTTCATAGGGCTTCTTTTCTGATTTAGAGCCTTGAAATGAGGGATAGAATAGGACTAATCTACATCACCTGTGTCCAATGTGTCAATTTTTAATGTTAAAAAATCGAAGGATAACTAAGCGGGAATCAGCATAAAAGATTCGTTTAGTTATTTTGGGGTGATGGTGCTCCGGCCGGGACGCTCAAACTAAGTTTAAAGGTTAGCTTAGTTATTTGAACCCGGGTCAAAGGATCGATTGGGCAGATTTTTCTTGAGCCCCTTATGCTTAGTCCATTTGGTTTGTTTGACCGGACTACACCACCGGAGCACTCTTATGGAATGTTTTTCAAATCTATTTTTAAATTTTATTCAAAATTCCAAATGTTGTCTCCAACATGGTGCAAATTCTTTATTGCGGGTCCTTTGCTGGAACTTTTTATGGTTTGTGCGTCCATAAGTGCTAGTCCTACGGCTAGGGGTTTATCATATTTTTCATCTGTGACCACGACTAGAGAGAATTGCTTTATGTTGTCGTCGACCTTAACGATTCCGGGAACCATGATGTCAGCTCCTTTGGTGATGAAGCCAACAGCGCCCATATCTACAGTGACTTTTGGGAGTTTTATAGCTCCGTTCATTATGGCTTTAAGGGTGGGAAAAAGTAGGTCTACCATGCGAATAAGGAAGGGAGCCCCATCTACAAGATATAAATGAAGATCGTCTTTCAATACTCCGTACTCTACCTTTTCGGGAATGGAAAAGTTCTCTCCTAAGCGCTCTCTTAGCTCCTTTTCCAATTTTTTAATTTCTTTATCGCGTAGGAAGTGACGATTCTTCAATTTCAAGAATACCGCCTCAACATATACATTAAAAACTTTTTCTCCTCCTTATTACAAACTTACTATTTTCACATGAAATTCTCTAAAATACTATGATTTACTTAAAATAATAAGCTCTAAATATTTCAAAGTTGCGGAAAATGATATTAACCCCCCCAAAAAGCATATTATCATGGGTATTATATTAGTCCAAGTGTTTATAAAATTGGACTCAAAAAGAATATAATATCCGAATAACAAGATTGAAACATATTTGGATATGACGATTGTAATCCGATATACTTAAATATTAACCTAATTCCAACAGAAAATACACAACATATTTTTTAAAGGAGAGAAAAACGTAATGAGCGAATCAAGTATAACAAAACCTCTTGACCTACTTAACAGATCACTCGAAGCTAGAGTACTCGTTAAACTCAAAGGAGGACGAGAACTTAGAGGCAAACTCAAAGGATTCGACCTCCACATGAACCTCATTTTAGATGAAGCAGAAGAAGTAATAGATAAAGACAACAATAAAAAGGTAGGAACCGTAATAGTGAGAGGAGACAACGTAATCCTCCTTAGTCCTGGAATAAAAACAGAATAAAACATAAAATAACTTATAATAGGGATCGCAATGACTAAAGGAACACCAAGCAAAGGCAAAAGGGACACAAAAACGCATATAAGATGCCGAAGATGTGGAAAACACTCATACCATGCCACAAAAAAATACTGTGCAGCTTGCGGCTATGGAAGATCCAAAAGATTTAGAAGATACAGCTGGCAAAACAAAAAAATCAGAGGAAATAGACTAAAATAAAGATAAAAAGTGTTTCTAATAGCGGAAAATAGGAGCGCCAATTAAAAAATTAGAGGGTGGGCCCATAGCTCAGCCTGGTATGAGCGCCGCGTTACCCATACCCTACTAACAAGGGTATGAGAGCGAAGGCAAGCTATCCCAAAATCGCGGAGGCCGCGAGTTCAAATCTCGCTGGGTCCACCAATAATATTAGTTCACTTGTCTTAGTGATAGGACAGAGAGGCTTAATATCAGAGAAAAATAGTGGTTTTTGTGATGTTATTATTTCAATATTTTATGTGTTACTTGGATCCTAGGTTTCTTTGTTATTCTTCACTCTATGAACGAGTAGGGAGGAGAGATTGGAGACTAAAATCTCAATTATCATTCATCCTAAAATTGTAGATCAACATTAAAAAAGCCTTATGAATAAAGAGGCCGCGATACAGAATTTTCAAATAGATAAAGATAAGAATACTGCCTTCCCCTTATGCAGGTTTGGGGTCATATTTTGTAAGATTTGCAATTTAAGCCAGCTCACTAATTTATCTTGAGATTCTTTTCAAATTGCGGATATATTTATGTAAAATGCAGAAGAGATGTTAGCCTAAGTAGAATGCTGGGCTTATGTAGGTTTAATTTAGAAGAGAGGTGGTGGACACTGCGAGATTTGAACTCGCGGCCTCCTGGATGCGAACCAGGCGCTCTTGGATACCGCTTGTTTGGCGGGATCTTCCACTGAGCTAAGTGCCCTTTTTTGTTATCTTTTTTTCTTCTGCAGTAGTTTTTTAGATTTTTGGATATTTTAGCTTTTCTAGTTCAAATAGTTCATCCCTAAACTATTTAAAGCATTTTTGCATATAGGTTGAGGGAACAACAGGTTTTTGGTTGTGAAAACCTGTGACACCTTAATCGATTTGGTTTTACAGTTTTGTAGAAGGGCTTTGAAGTGAACGAACCTAAGCTTAGGAGTAAAAGATGGGAACTAAGTAAGGAATCAGAAATTTGGGAACTTTGGCAGAAGGAAGAAATCTACAAGTTTAACATGAACAGCGGTAAACCCATTTTCATTATTGATAACCCTCCCCCATATGTTTCCGGAAGATGGCATGTCGGCGGTGCTATTCACTACGCTGCGATTGATTACATTGCACGTTTCATAAGGATGAAAGGGTACGAAGTTCACTATAAGTTTGGCTTGGATCGTAATGGATTACCTGTCGAAGTCAGTGTGGAGAAAGAGTTTGGGATTAAGATGAGGGAGACTCCACGAGAGGAATTCATCGCCAAGTGTAAGCAGTACCTTGATACGGTTGGAGACTCGATACTGAATATTTGCAAAAAACTTGGTTTTTCCAATAATTCTTGGAAGTGGGAAGAAATCTACAAAACGGATCATGAAACTTACAGAGCTCTAACGCAGGAAACGTTTATTCAACTGTGGAACGAAGGACTAATCTATGAGGATGATCGGCCAAATAGCTGGTGTACAGATTGTCAAACAGTCATAGCTGATGCCGAAGTAGAACGTAGAGAGCAGGTTACTACACTTGTCACAATCAACTTTAAAGTTAAGGAAAGCGGAGAAAATCTACCTATAGCCACCACTAGACCTGAACTAATATGTGCCTGTGATGCAGTTCTAGTTAATCCCGAGGATGAAAGATATAAACAGTTACATGGAAAAACAGCAATTACGCCCCTCTACAATAAGGAGGTACGCATTATTCCGCATCCCTCAGCCAAACCAGAATTTGGTACGGGGGCGCTCATGGTTTGCTCTTATGGAGATATTACCGATTTAAGACATTTTAGAGAATTAAACCTTAAGCCAACATTTTCTATTGATAAAGATGGCTATATGACTGAAGCAGCCGGTAAATACAGGGGCATGAAGGTTGAAGAGGCAAGGAAGGCTATCATTAATGATTTGAAAAGACAAGGGTTATTAGTGAAGGAAGAAAAAATCATGCAAAGCCAACCGATATGCTGGAGAAGTAAAACGCCTATAGAATTTGTGGGTATGAAAGAGTATTATCTTAAACAGGTGGACTTCATTGAACCATTAAAGGAGATAACCGAAGATATCATCTGGCATCCGCCTACTGCAAAGAAGCTTTGGCTTGATTGGCTGAACTCAATCACTATGGACTGGCCCATATCTCGTCGGAGATACTATGGAACAGAAATACCCGTATGGTACTGTAAATTATGTGGAGAGCCACACTTACCAAAACCCGGAAAATACTATCAGCCATGGAGAGAAAAAGCGCCGTTCGATAAATGTAAGAAGTGTGGCTCAACAGAGGGATTCGTAGGAGATGAACGCACACTAGACACTTGGATGGACTCCTCAATCAGTCCTCTATATATATTAAAATATCCCCACGCATCAAATGATGCTGAGTTCTTCGAAAGAGAAATCAAAAGGGAGTATGTATCAGACCTCCGACCTCAGGGAAGAGACATAATAGGGACATGGCTCAGTTACTCGCTACTCCGAATATATCAACTCTATAAAAAACCCGCTTTTAAACACGTATGGATAAGTGGCCATGTAGTAGACGCTGAAGGAAGAAAACTATCAAAAAGCCTCGGAAATGTGATCTATCCAGAACCACTCATCGAAAAGTATGGCGCAGATGCATTAAGACTATATGGGGCGATGGCAAGCACATTAGGCTCCGATATCAGATTTGATGAGAAACGTCTAGGCGGAATCAGCAGATTCATAAACAAACTGTACAACATAGCTAGATTTATATCCACATTCCCAGAGCCTAAAGAAGACGAAATAAAACTCTCAGCTACAGACAAATGGATAATCTCAGAACTAAACAAATTAATCCAAAGGGTAAATGAAAGCTATGAAACATTCGACTTTCATATTGGAGCCGAAGAAATATATAATTATGTCTGGAACATTTTTGCAAGTCATATAATAGAGATGGTTAAAACTAGGGCTTATAACCGAAATCACGACTTTACAGAAATAGAGCAAAAAAACGCAGAATGGACGTTACATCAGTGCCTCAAAACTATACTGAAATTACTTGCACCAATTACGCCCTTCGTAACAGATCACATATGGAGAAGCATCTACAGCAAAGAAAGCATACACATACAAAAATTTCCAGAAGCCGACCCTAGACTAATACTAACCGAAGACCCGACGTCTATAATAATGAAAACGAACTCCGCAATTTGGAAAGCCAAGAAAGACGCCAACATATCTCTAAAACAACCCATAGAATATGCGAATCTACCAAAAGAACTAGAGCCATTCGCACAAGACCTAAAGCAAATGCACAACATAAAACAAATCACATTCATGGATCAACCCAAACTAAAAAATGTAAGGACCTATCAAGTTGAAGGAAAAGAAATCCAACTCAAAATCTAATAGAAACCAAAAGCCCTGACCTAAAAACAGGAACCGAAGCGAGGAATCTAATTATAGCATGTACTTCTCATACAACCTTTTCGCCATTAGCTCAAAAACATCATCAACTTTTTCTCCAGTCTTAGCTGACGTCTCAAAAAATTCTAAACCTAACTTAGAGGCCAATTCAGCCCCCACAGCCCTAGAAATCCGTCTATCATTTTTTAAATCCGTCTTATTCCCGATAAGAAAACAGGGAATGTTGCCACAAATACTCATAACATCATTATGCCAATTAACAATATGTTCGAAGGAAGCTGTATTGGTCACATCGAAGACAATGAAACATCCGCGGGCGCCACTCAAGTAAAATCTACGTAAAGTCCGATATTGTTCCTGTCCTCCCAAATCCCAGCAAGCCAACTTGATGGCTTTCCGCTTATTATCGTCACCCTTGAGTTCAACAACTTTTACGGCAAAATCTGTACCCAGTGTGGGGATGTAACTTTCGACGAATCGCCTTTCCGTATATCTTATTAGTATCGAGGTTTTTCCCACATTTGCATCGCCCACCAGAACCACTTTGTACATGAATTCTTCAGTCATTGGCGCTTCCTCAAATTGTTCTTTATTTAGGAATTTTATTTTTCATTGTAATGTTATTTATCGTTAAACTTTTAATAATTTTTCCAAGTTTTGGTATTTTTTAAGGGTTTTATTTTTGATTTCTTGTTAGTTCTTCTATTCTTTTTTTGGCGGGTGTGTTGAGGGATAACAGTCTTTCCGTTAAGTATTCAAATGGTCTTACGTATGTGGGGTTTCGGATCCATATTCCTAGGTCGTAAACTAGGAGTGGTTCCCACTTCCCTATGAAGGTGACTAGGCAGTCTTTGCTGTCTGCTATATATGTTCCTATGGGGATTTCTCCGAGAGTCCAGTGATATATAGTTCCGTTTTGGCTTAGTTTTTGGGCTATTTCTAGGGTGTTTTTGTCAATTTTCCATCCCGCGATGACTTCTACTTTTTGTTGGACTTTTTCTTCCAGTATTTTAAATATTCTGTCCTGCTCCTTGTCTGATTTCGTGAATGTAGGAGTTATTATAGAGTGTATACTGTTTTTCGCGTGTTGCAGTATATCTTCTATTATTTCGTTTATTCTCTTTTCTCCATCTATTAACCAAGCAGTAGGTACTCTTCCTGGTGCTACGACTTGCCCTTCTTGGAACCATTTCTTAAGGTTCTGAGCATATTGTTCTTTATTTTTCAGGTCTTTTTCCACATCTGCGAGAACTATATCGGGAGGGACTGCGGAGTAAAGCGGGGCGCGTTTTACAGCTTCTCTTTCTGCGTATCCTTTTCTTATTAATTTCTTTAGAACTGCATAGACGTTTGGTCGGGGCACTCCTGAGAGGTTTGATAATTGTGTTGGGTTTAGAGAGCCTTCAGTTACTAGTGTTATGTAAACTCTAGCCTCGTAATCAGTGAAACCAATTTTTTGCATGAAGTCTAATACCTTTTCTTTTTCTACTGGGCTCATTATACTCACACCGTTAACTTTTACACTGACTATATTAGAGAGAAAGTTAGGGATTGGTAGTGGATTTAAAGATAGTTTTTACAATGATTTTATCCCCTTCTGGAATGAAACTTGTAGTAGATTGCTACTTTCTAGGATGTGTTTATTTTTCGGTAATTTAAGTTTTTCTGTTGCATCAATACATCATTGACAACTTCGGTTAGCGAGTGACGGTGCTCCAAAAAGAATATTTTCGTTGGAGATTATAGGGGTGACGGTGTTATGAATGACAAGTTATGCACCACCAAAAAGAGACCTGAGACCTGTCTCAACCCAAACACACGAAATCGAAATCACGCCCCAAAATGAGGAGATGGGGAAAAGCTGGAACGTGGTGAAGAAACTCAACACCCCCCAATACCAGAAGCTCGCCGAGAGAACCCCCGACCTATTAACAGTCTTCAACCCCCACCTCTCATCGGTCCTGATAGTCGACGAGCAAGTAAAACTCAACGGAGTGTGGGGATACTACTGGAGCATCCAGAACCCGGAGACGCGTATAGAGGTGAACCGGGCGTTCAGCTGGGTTAGAAACGACCTGACGGCTAAGAACCTAGTCGAAGATGCACTAGCCAAGAACCCCGAAACCAGGATCGTGGTAAGCGGCAGCCTCCCCCACTACGATGCAGCCCTCCAAGCCTCAGGCAAGCGTGTGGCAAAGATATATTACAACAGGAAGCCCAAAGGGGCCGAACATTCCCCGAGAGGTTGTGGAGAACACGGTGGTCA
>JAHQXB010000141.1 GCA_029856435.1 Candidatus Jordarchaeia archaeon | reverse complement strand
TCAAAAATGCATATCCCCTATTTTATGTTCAAATCTCTCTCGAAGCTTATCTATTCAATGTAAATGCGTTTGGCTAAATTACTCTCTTCTTGTATGAGGTTCATGAGTTCTTCTTCTGTCTTTTTTACCTCTTCCAGTTTTGCTTTTGTTCTTGGTTTATCTGGTGCCGCTGAACAGCTTGCAGTTTTAATGCAGGAAGCTTCGTATGTTCCGATTTTTTTGGCGATGCCCTCTATTTCTAATTTGTCTAAACCTATTAAGGGGCGGAATACAGGTAGATGTGTAGCTTCATTCAGAACCATTAGGTTATCTAATGTTTGGCTAGCTACTTGTCCCAAGCTCTCTCCCGTGACGATGCCTTTCGCGTTCTCCTTTTCAGCTATAATAGTAGCCACCCGGTAAAAGGCTCTTTTGCAGAGGAGGCAAGTCAGCCTACGAGGCGCCTGAGTGATGGCCTTTTCGAGAGTTTTACCATGAGGAACCACATAAATATAGAATTCGTCTTGAGTAGCATATTCTCTTAGAATTTTGATTACACTCATTGCTCGGTTATAGTTAGATTCATCCGTGTATGGCGCGTTGTCAAAATATATAGGAACTACTTTACATCCACGTTTCATCATCAACCACATTGCGACTGGGCTGTCTATGCCCCCCGAGAAGAGAGCAACCATCTTCCCCTCACTGTTATAAGGTAAGCCGCCTGGTCCTGGAAAGATTTCGTGGTAAATGTAAGTCTTTTTTTCTCTAACCTCTATAAAGATGCATTTGTCTGGTTGGGTCAGATTTACCTTAGTATTTAGATTCCTAGTTCTAGCAAGAATTACTTCTCCAACCTTTTTCTCAACATCAATGGAAGTGAAGCTGTGAGTCCCCACTCTCCTAGCACGTATTGCAAAGCTGTCATTGGGTTTGATTAGAACATCAGCTACCCTTTCAGAGAGACGTATTATCTCATCCATTTCTGAGGACGTAACCAGAACAGGACTTGTAGAAACAACGCCAAAAACACTAGAGAGCGCTTGCCCCACCATTCTGGGAGAATTGCTACTCAAAAAGATTCTACCTCTCTCCCGAGAGATACTATCGTAAGGTACTTTTTTCCTGTTAAGTGTCCACTTTATGTTTCTAATCAAAATGTTTTCCATAAAACTTCTGGTAGGCTCACTTTTAAGTGACAGTTCCCCGTAACGCACAAGCACCGCCTTTTTCCACTCATTAAGAATTTCAACAGGAGACTCAACCAACTTATTCTGAAGCATTCTTCAGCCACCCAACATACAATTTTTGGAGAATATACGCTTGAAGAAAACAACCCGTATAAAGAGAAACCATTAATTGCTTTAAAATATGTGGAAAAAAAGGGTAAAAGAGGGCTGGAAAATTATTCCGCTTTCGGCAAATTCGTAAACACCTCTTGTAGCTTTTCCCAATTACTGATTATTTCATTTACCTGAATCTCATATTCTGAAAACTTATCTGAGGTTGGCTTCTTCTCAACGACAGACTTTTCAAAAAATGGAAAAACTAAGCTTCAGGAGTGGATTTAGTGCTAATTAAGTCCAAGCTTAAATCTAGGGCTCTTATGGAGTGAATTATATAGCCCATAGATATAATGTCCACGTCCAGAGCCATGTACTTTTCAACATTTTCTGGAGTGATTCCCCCAGACAATTCAATTAGAACCTTTTCTCTTAATCCCCTCTTCTCTAATATTTCCAGTGCTTTTTTTATCTCCTCTGGGGACATGTTATCAAACATTATTATATCTGCGCCGGCATCGGCTGCTTCAAAGGCTTGGTCGGCGTCCACAACTTCCACCTCTATTTTTTTGGTGAAACTACTCCTTAACCGGGCTTGAGATACCGCCCTTCTAACATCACCTATTATATATAAATGGTTATCTTTAATTAGAACCATATCGTCAAGACGGAAACGATGAGTGTCACCTCCGCCCAGAGCCACAGCCTTTTTCTCAAAATATCTGAATCCAGGTGTAGTCTTGCGGGTACAGGCTATTCTGAGTTTTGGGTTAATTGTTTTTGCCAGATCCACAATTTTAGAGGTTTCAGTAGCAATGCCGCTCATACGCATCATAATATTTAGAGCAGTGCGCTCCCCAAGAAGAATAGATTTAGCAGAGCCTTTTAACTCCGCCACAGTTTGACCTTTAGCTACTCTCTCCCCATCTTTAACCAGAGGTTTAAAATCCACATTTAAAAGTTTGTAAATTATACCTGCCTCCTCTACACCAGCAATTATGCCTTCTCTTTTGGAAATTATTCTCGCCTCAGCTATGATTTCTTCAGGAATGAGCGCATTTGTAGTAATGTCCCCCCCTCCCAAGTCTTCTTCCAGAAACTCTAACATTTTTCTCTCCAGCAATTTATCAATAACCAGAGACATAACCTCCCGAAAATTTATTTTTCTCTATTTCCTAATTGATGTATTAGGTCAATAACGGTTTGTACGGCGTCCAAGTTGGAAATTTTTTTCTGAACCTGCTTTATACGATTCCTATACCTTGAATGATTCAGCACCTCCTCCACACAATCTAACATTTTACCTTTTGATAACTCGTTTTGTTGAATAACTTTTGCGATGCCCATGCGTTCCGCAGACTTTGAATTTTCCTGATGCTCTGTGTGGGCAGGTGTTGGAATAAGAATTGATGGCTTGCCATAATACATGGACTCTGCTAAGGTGTTATGCCCTGACCTAGATACCAAAAGGTCGCAGGCCTTAATCAAAGAGTATCTGTCTGTGACCCAATTATAGATACGCAGATTATTTTTTTCTATAAAGGTGTCTGGTTTATCTGGTTTTCCCAGGGTCATCACAATATTATACTTGGCAGGAAACTGGCTGAAAATTTCTTCAAGCTTAATTGCCAGAAGCTCCCTCTCCTTCTTTGTCCCTGAAATCCCAACATAGATGAGTGGTCGACTATCGAACCCTAATTTGCTCTTCAACTCTTTCTCACTAGGTAACTGGTGTGGCGGTCTTTCAATCACTTGACCAATAAATTTCACCTTACTCATAAGCTTCTCTGGAACTTCAAGACTAGATTTGAATATTGTGTAGGGAGGTGGAAAGTCTGGAACAAGAATTGAAGTACTTCTATTCCAAAGCAGGTGAGTAACATAAAGAATAACCCATTCCGCAAAATGCTTTAGTTTCTCCTTAAATTTGCTGAGGCGCTTCTTATGGGGTACCAGCAACTTAATTTGATGCAGCAACAAAATGCAAGGTATTCCCAGAAGCCAACAAGCCAAGACCGTGGATAAACGCGAATCAGAAACAGCCACATCTGGCTTGAAACGTCTTAAAAGCTTGATTTCAGATATGTACTGTTTCAAAAAAATCCAAACATATTTGGGCCACCGAATGCTTGTTCTAAGCATTTCAATAGTTCCATCAAGACTTTCAACTAATCCCATCTTGGGCACTCGGGTTACAGGTATACCTGCCGCCTTAACAAAATTTACCGCGTCACCGTAAGTCGAGAAGAGAACCTCATCACCATCGTTTACGAGTTTCTTAGCAATAGGAACACAACGACCCGCATGTCCAAGAGCCATACCGTTGGGTGAAAAGTACACTTTCATTTTAAGAACCCCAGTAAATGCCCTATTTTATCAGAGGGCGCTCTACTATCTTGCCACGGGGGCTCTCTTCTTCATAGATGATTCCCTCAAAACAGTAGACTTTTGTTTTTTTGTCACACCACGCATCTGGCGAGAGACCCGCCTTAATGCAGCATTCACAAAGAAATTCTTCTTCGTCCCAATTCCAGTCTACAGGAACTTGGGGCAGGAGCAAACCTTTGTAGGGTCCCCTTTCTATGATTAAACCGTGTTTTCCCACCTTAATCTTGGAAGGATACTCCTTTGGATCCTCCACTTCTATTAGGTTTGGCGGCGTCAAAACGGTGACCTCAACTACTATATTATCTATCTCACTTTCCGTGACAGGAGGAAACCTGGGATCCATGGTTGCAGAACTAATAGCCGCCTCGATGGTTGCTTGGGCTAAAGGGAAGTGTGGCAGGGGAAAGCCTATACATCCCCGTAGACGTTTTTCTCCTGTTGGGGTAACCGTGCTGAGAGTTACAAAAACACCACTCTTTTCAAGCAGCTTTGCTGGGGTGTCTTTAGGAACCTCAATCTTTACATTTTCTTTGACGTAAGTTTCGAAGGCTCTACGTGCCAGTTTAACCAAGAATTGTCCTTCTTCAAGAGTCATTCCTACCAGTCCTCTTAAAACAGAAAACCAAAAACTACATAAGCAATTTACTTAAGTTTCATTGGTAAAACAGATAGAAAAGTTTTTCCTTAATACTTAAACAGCCAACCTTGAAAAATGATAAAAATAAACTTTTTAAAACTGATTACCTTCACTACTTCCTCCCTTTTTAGTGTTCAATTAACCGTTTTTTCCTTATTTAGTTTCTCAAATCATGAATCGGGATAGAAGAATGCCAAGTTTACGCTTCCATTATAGACACGCTATAGAACAAAGATAGCTTCGAAACAATAATTCTCCACAAATAAAGCGGTGGCGCTACTGGAAATTGAAGGTCACTTTCCTGCACTGTTTAGTTTTGCTCTAGTACTTTTCGCTTCCTCCCCTTCTCTTCTTTTTATTTGGAATTGTTTCTTACTACTTTTTTATAGCATAGGAGATAGAAAATAAGCACATTTCGCAATGTTGAGATATTAAAAGGCTTGGAACATCAAACTCCCCTTTTTAGTTTTTCCTTAGTTCTTTCAACAATTCGAGTCATTGACAGCCACATGCGTCCACGCCAATAAACTTGGCCGCAGTTTGTGCAAATCCAAAAGGCATCATAGGAATCCAAAGTATTAGCTGAAACCTTATTTTTTATCTCCTCTCTATCCACACTCTGAATTAGACCATTGCATTCTGGGCAGCGGGAGTTCTCAGGGGAAATGCTCAAATTTAAACCAAAAAAACCCACAACTTCGAAAAATTGTTCCTCAAAGGAATTTTTCTGAATGAGTTTAACTTTTAAACCGCACGAAGTCGCTCGCTTAAAAAAGTCCACATCCCTAGTGAGGAGGTTCAAATCCTCCCGAATACAGACCTCTAAAAGCTCATCATCCCTAATTTTGGGAGAATAAAAAGTATAATATCCAAGAAGACGAAGCCAACGTGCAAGACGCCCTAGCATAGCGTCACAAGCAAATCTTCTTTCCCCACCATAACTTCCCTCCTTGTAAACACTCATTAAGAGTTCCTCCCCACCCTAAAGGCTAAAAAATTTATGAAGAGAAATTCAACAATTTGAAGGTTATACTTTGGGGTGCCTCTTACCCTTCAAAGATTTCCTTTGCACCCCTTTTAACTATCTTCAAGTTTACCTGGGCTATATCCTCAGAAATCGTGTCCCCTCTAACCATCTTCATTCTACGCTGGCCCTTATAGGGCGGATGATATCCTGGTTTGCTACCAATAAGAATCCTTTTTCTCACCGGACCATGCACCCCTTTTCGCATGGGAAAACCATCTTTATCGCTTCCACCGGTGAGCAAAAATTCATATCCACTAAAACCCAGAGGTCCACCATCAATCTTCTGACCAATACGAGCCCCTAACAAGGCACGAGACTTTGCTTCATCAACATCAACCTGTACCGTACGGCCCTTTTCTGGATCGGAAATCACCAATTTAAATCCGGGCATGAGTGATAACCTCCGATAGATACCAAAAAATACTATCAATAACTGCTTTTAAACTATTCGTATTTCTTTTCATAACTGAATCTAACTTTCTTCCAGAAGGTCTAATAGTTTCCTGCTTTTGAACTCCCTTATTTCATTTAAAACCTCCAGTTCATCAGGACTAAGCTCCTCCCCCAGTTCACGAGAGAGCCTATCTAGTTGAATCTCAGGAATATCTGAGTACAAAATATCCCCTTCGCGAATCTGGCGCCCCACTGTTGGTCCCCTAATACTGATAGCCACGCTTGAACCTCTATGTGCAACCTGTCTCACCTCTCCCTCATCCTGAATTTGCATAATTTCGCCCACTCGCCGATTGTCCTTATTAACAAGCCTAGTCTTAGGAACCATTGAACCCGCCAAAACTTCCACTCCCACAACTGCAGGCTTGCTCCTTCTAAAAACATAACCTGGCAAAATCCTAATCTTAAATGGACGCACAACTCCTGCCAAAGCTTGGCGCCGCTGCTCCTCCTTCTTTTCAGCAACCCACTTATCATAATCATCAAATAAACCATAAATTACATCACTACGAAAAATCGGAACACCATTAATCTCTGCCTCCTCTTCAGCATCCGGTAAAACACGCACACCAAACGCTAAAACCACAGCATATAATGGCTCCCTCTCAGCAACCACCGCAGCCTCAATTACATCCCTCTTACTAACATCACCCACATCCGCCAAACGCACCGGAACCCCCCGCTCACTAAAATAACTCATCAACGCCTCAAGACTGCCCAAGGTATCCGCCTTGAGAACCACCCCACTCTTACTAGTTTCAATACGCACTGATTCCACCTCAGCTTGGACCTCTTTTATTACCTGGTCAAGCTGAGACGAATCTCCCACAGCGCGTAGAGGAGCACCCGCAACAGCTTTCTCCAAACCCGGCGCAACAATTTTCACACCAGCAGCAGCCACCACCTCATCAACACTATCAAAACGCTGACGTGGATCACGCATCTCATCTAAAGGCTTAGGCAACAACAAAGCACGAATATGGGTATCAATCGCCTTCCCCAGTCCACCTATAACTATCAAATCATCCTTGTGCAAAACACCATCATAAATTATGGCATCTATAGTGTGGCCAAGTCCCGGTTCCTCCTTCACCTCCAAAACCACTCCCTTAGCCGCCCCTTCGCTGAACTGCAACCGCTGACTTAAATACTGCTGAGCCAAACCCGCTAATACAACCAGTAGCTCGGCGATTCCCTCTCCAGTCACAGCACTTGTAGGAATTATAGCAACATTCCGGGTAAAGTCCCGCACTCTGTCAAAACGATCTCCCGAAAAACCCAAACGTGACAGGTCACCCATAATCTCATATATACGTTCATCCAAAAAACGCAACACAAAATCCGGTTGGATACTCAAACTCTTAAGAATGGAGAGAGAACCAGAGGGAGACCAGCCGTTAATTCTATCAACCTTGTTAGCAGCAATCAAAAAGGGTGTTTTACGCGTCTTCAAAATATCCACACACTCATAGGTCTGCGCCTGAAAACCATTCAAAATATCAACAACGAGAATGGCAAAATCTGCAACTGCACCACCACGCTTCCTAAGATTAAAAAACGAACTATGCCCAGGCGTATCGATAACTAAAATACCGGGTATAGTTAACTTCACTTTATAAGACTCAAGAAGTTTACCACCAATGGCATTTATGGTCTCTGTATCAAGCATGCTAGCCCCTATATGCTGCGTTATACCCTTTGCCTCTCTCTTTTGCACCGCGGTTCCTCTAATTTTGTCTAATATGCTGGTTTTTCCACTGTCTATATGACCTAGCACTACGCAAATGGGCTGTCTCATGGGCATTTTCATATCCCCTCTTTTAAATATACAATACCCAACCTGCATTTTCAATTTTTCGATAAAACCAAATATAAAAACATGCAACAATGTTTCTCTAGCGAGACAACTGGAAAAATAGCAAAATTCTACTACCCAAGCATCCGATTCGCTACCAAAAAGATTCATTATAAACTAAACAAAAGGCAAACCCCTAGAGGCAAACACTCAACCCACAATTTTAGCTCAACAATTCAAAACTGTGCTTTAACCCCTCTGATTACCCTCCAAAACACTGCCTCCAATAACTTGGTTCATACTTCACCATGAGACCTTGTCGTAAGTATGTGGTTTGTTGACATGGTATGTGTGCAGGGTTAGCTGGTCTTACCCCCATTTTTTTAGGCTTATTTGGAAGGAAGCCCTGTTAAGCCTCCTTTTTTTGAGAGGATCAAACGATTACGCATAGAAGAGAAGCTACATACATAAGACGAGGTCCCCCTTCACCATACTAGATACTTTTAAATATAACAACTTTTTAGGAGTGGCATAGGGAAGAAATCATAGTAAACAATCATAATTTAGGATAATAAATAGTAAAAAGTGTTTTCTCAGAATTGTAAAAAATTTAAGAATAAGTTGATTCAAAATTAGATGCATAAACTTATTGTAAGTACAGTGACGTAAATCTTCCCCTAAGTAGACTAACTTATAAAAAAAGAGTAATAAGCGATGCAACTTATCCTTCATTCCCTTAATGAAGAGAGGAGGTGAACAATTTGAGCACAAAAAACATACCTCTCAAACAAATCAGCAAAAACATTTGGGAAATACCCAAAGATTTCCGCCCCTACATGAGGGTGCCCGCAAGAATCATCGCAAATGAGTACCTCATGAAAGATATACACAAAGACCAAACCCTAATCCAAGCGGCAAACGTAACCAGCCTACCTGGAATAAAAAAGTTCTCCGTAACCTTGCCCGACACATGAAGAGAATCGCCTCCCATGCGGGAAGCACATCAAGGCTACGGATTTCCAATAGGCGGAGTGGCTGCAACCGATTATGAAGAAGGAGTCTTAAGCCCGGGAGGCGTAGGATACGACATCAACTGCGGTGTTAGAATAATCACAACCAACCTAGAAAGAAAAGACGTTGAAGAAAAAATAAAAGTCCTAACACAAGAAATATTCGATAACGTTCCCAGCGGTTTAGGCTCCAAAAGAAAAATTAAGCTCTCAATGGCAGAATTAGACAGCATACTCGCCGAAGGCGTCAAATGGTCCATCGAAAAGGGTTTCGGCTGGGAAGAAGACGCCCTATACTGCGAAGCAAACGGAAGCCTAAAAGAAGCTGACCCAACAAAAGTATCAACCAAAGCAAAAGACAGAGGCGTCGCACAGGTAGGAACACTAGGAGCCGGCAACCACTTCCTCGAAATCCAATACGTCGAAAAAATCTTCGATCAAGAAGCAGCCAAAATCTACGGACTAAGAGAGAATCAGGCCACAGTCATGATACACACAGGCTCAAGAGGACTAGGACACCAAGTATGCTCCGACTACCTACGAATAATGGAAAGAGCCACAAAAAAGTACGGAATCGAACTACCAGACAGAGAACTAGCAGCAGCACCCGGAAAAAGCCCCGAAGGCCAAGACTACCTAGCAGCCATGGCCGCAGCAGCCAACTTCGCTTGGGCCAACAGACAAAGCATAACCCACTGGGTACGGGAATCCTTCCAAAAAGTATACGGAACACCGGCAGAAGACCTTGAAATGCACCTAATCTACGACGTAGCACATAACATAGCCAAAATCGAAAAACACAAAGTCAACGGCGAAACCAGCACAGTCTACGTACACAGAAAAGGCGCCACACGCGCATTCCCCCCAGAACACCCCGAACTACCACAAAAATACAAAAACATAGGACAACCAGTCATCATACCCGGAACAATGGGAACCGCCAGCTACATCCTCAGAGGGCGAAAAGAAGCCATGGAACTCAGCTTCGGATCAACCGCTCACGGAGCGGGTAGGGTGATGAGTAGGAATGAGGCGATTAGGAGTTTTAGGGGTGAGAGTGTGAAGGGTAAGCTTTTGTCTGCGGGGATTCTTGTTAGGGCTGCGAGTATTGAAGTTGTGGCTGAGGAGGCTCCTGAGGCTTACAAGAATGTTGATGAGGTGGCTAAGGCGTCGCATGATGCAGGTATTGCTTCTCTGGTTGCGCGTCTGCGTCCTCTGGGCGTTGTGAAGGGCTGACATTTATAGTAGTGTATGTGGTTACCTCGGGTGTCGTTTACCGTTTGTGTGGGTCTCTCTATTTTCTCCATTTTGTTTTTCATTTATTTTCCGTAGTCTGCAAGAGGAATCTTCTAGTTCGCTCATAACTAAGAATTTTGTGGCTGTCACATTTTGTAGGCAGACTTGAGGAGACGTTCAACCTTATTGGGGAGGGTGTTTTTATGGGGTTTCCCCTTCAGGCTGGAGCTCGTGATTAAGGGGAAAATCGAATAAATCCACATCGCCGAAAGCCAGCCACAAAAATCTTATTTAAGAG
>JAHQXB010000056.1 GCA_029856435.1 Candidatus Jordarchaeia archaeon | reverse complement strand
CCCTACCAGAAATACACAAGAAGGTGAAGGAGCCGCGAAAAAAACTACTTGTGTCTCCTGGCAAAACACCTGGCCACCGCCTTCCCCGCACGGGTTTGAAAAACTGGAGAAGCAAAAATGCAAGAGAAACACCACAAGAAGTGGAACCGCAGGCTGGGAGAGGCCGGCTGGCGGCTACTGGTCTCCCTGATGAGGGGCTGGGCCCCAGTGGTGGAGGGCAGCCCGGGCGATGGATCCGCAAAATCTCTTGTTTTTGGGCCCTTTTTTGGCGCTTCTTAAAACTGTTTCTCACCACTTAAAAGGTAGAAATATTAAAAATTGAGGAAAAACACCGATAAAACCATAAATTATCAGGGAACATGGCGGCAAAAAACCATAGCAAAGATCCTGCTAATCTATCGCCCGGGGGTACACCTAGAAAACCCGTAGCAGATGCGGAGGACGGAATAAAACTCTAAGGAGCCACAGGGTTTTCAGGTGCCCCAAATGCGGCCCCAAAATATATCGGCAGCTCAAACGCTTGGATAAACATTTGTCATATGGTGGGGGGAGTTTCCCCACAAAAGGAGTTCAACTTTGGGTGGGTTGCCCTTGATGGGGTGAAGCAGAAGAACCCCTAAGCCCGTGAGGGGTGTGAATGATGTGGTGAAGCCCCGGGTCTACATATGTCTACCTTTGACCTCGTAGACTAGAACCCTAATAGGAATGTTAGCTCTAGAGCGTGTATAAGCTTGTTGTGTTTGTGGAATGTTTTGGTTCTTTTCAGGGTTATTTTTCCCTCCTTTTATGTAAATGTGTTTAAATCAGGTGGCGGAGGGAAACCAAAATTTTTTGAGGTGAATAAATGAGGGCGGGGAAGGGGGTAATAAGCGGTTCCCCTATAAAAAGCACTTCACTGTGTTAATGATGTGTTAGAAGTATTTTTGGAATTGTTGGGTGGTGATTTTGTTACTTTTTATTATGTCTCTGTAGAGGTAGGCGCTGGGGCGTGGTTTTCTTTCTAGTGTTTCATAGTTTATCTCTACTAGTCCGAATCTCATTGAATAGCCGAAGCTCCACTCAAAGTTGTCCATTAGTGACCAGTAAATGTATCCTTTCAGGTTCACTCCGTCTCGAATTGCTTGGTGGACAATTTTTAGGTGGGTTAGAATGTATCGGCATCGCTGATTGTCGTCCTTGGTGGCTATTCCATTCTCAGTCACGTAGACCGGTTTTCCATACTTTTTAACAGACATGAGCTGTTTATATAGTCCCTCAGGGTACACCTCATACATGTCTGTGGTTTCTCCCACACGGGACACCATTAGCTCCAGAACTTTAGGATCGCTAAGTCTCGTTGTGACTTGGGTTCTGGTGTAGTAGTTTACTCCGATAAAGTCCCAAGAACCTCTGAGGTAGTCCAATTCTTCGCCTTCACCGAACGGACGCCTAATGATTCCACTATGGATTCCGTCAAGGAACCATCTATTAGTCAACTCATCTAATCTATCTGCTTCATCCACGTCCTCCTTCACTTGGGGATCCACTGGGTCATAGTACATCATCTGCTTAACTATACCCACTTGGGGCTTAACTTTAAATCCCATGTCCTTAACGGTTTCGTGTATGGCGTTGTAGCTTTTTCCATGAGCCATAAGAAAGTGTTTTCCCGCGATGTAAAACTCGTTCATATCAGTGTGGCATGGGGGGTGCACTCCCAGAGCATAGTTGGCGTAGGCTACCCAAACCGGCTCATTTATGGTGTTATAAAAGGGTATAAGGTCGCCCATTGTCTCCACCACTTTTCTGGTGTAGCGCTCAAAATAGTCAACAGTCTTGGGGTTCAGCCATGCACCCTTCTCCTCCAACCAGAGGGGATTAGTAAAGTGGTGCAAAGTAACCATTGGAATAATGTTTCTCTCCCTAAGGGCCTCAACCACTTTACGGTAGTGTTCTATTTCTTTCTCGCTCCACTTGCCCTCCTTTGGTTCTATGCGGCTCCACTCTATGGAGAAACGGTGAACGTTGTGGCCCAGCTCCTTAACGAGGTTGAAATCTTGTTCGTAGAGGTGGTAGTGGTCGCAGGCACGTCCAGACACGGAACCGTCACTTATGTGTCCCCCTTCCTGTTCCCATGCCCACCACTGGTTGTTGGTGTTGTTGCCCTCAACCTGGTGGGCTGAGGTTGCGGCGCCCCAGAGGAAACCTTTGGGAAATTTTATTTCTCTATAATTAGGCTTACTCATATCAAAACCCCACTTTATGTAACTTGTCTAGAATAGTCTATTTTTTACTCGACTTTTTGTTAAATGTCTAGGGATAATAGTTTTTGTTCACAGATTTTTGGGCTTAAAATAACTAAAAGTGGGATCATTTTATATATTATTATTTCGTTAGGTGACCCCCAAAAAATAGAGTGGAAATATTGGTTGGTTGTAGAAGGATTTGTTGTGGATGTGCTCTACAATTGTTGAATTGTTCATCCTGCCTTCAGAGTCGCCGAGTCTTTTTTAACAAAATTTCTGGGGAATCTTTATGTTCGGAGCAGATGGCGGATTTAAACGGTTTTCCTCCGATTTGGGTTTGAGTTCGGAGGAGGCTAAAAAAAGGTTGGAGGAGTATGGTTATAATGAGTCTCCGGAAAAGAAGTCGAGGTCAATCGTTATATTTGTTAAAAAGTTTTGGGGGGTGATACCTTGGATGCTGGAGGCTACCATTTTGTTAACCTTGTTTTTGGGGAAGTATTTTGAAGCGGTTATAGTGCTTAGCCTTTTGGTTTTTAATTCGGTTATAGGCTTTATCCAGGAGAAAAAGGCAAGTGGAGCCCTCGAATTTCTTAAACAGAAGCTAAGTGTTAGCGTGAGGGTTAAGAGGGATGGTAGGTGGATTTTGGTTCCCGCAAGGGAAATTGTTCCCGGAGACCTCATCAGATTAAGATCTGGTGATTTTGTACCAGCAGACGTTGAAGTGATGGACGGTATTGTGGAGGCCGACCAGTCAGCTGTAACTGGAGAGTCTCTCCCAGTTGAAAAAAGAGTTAAGGATGTTCTCTACTCTGGGTCTACAGTTAGAAGGGGGGAGGCAACGGGAATAGTTACCTCCACGGGCACAAATACGTATTTTGGGAAAACCGTGGAGCTGGTGCAGATAGCTAAGCCCAAGTTACACATGGAGGAGGTGATTTCAAAGGTTGTAAAATGGCTCTCGGTGATGGCGGCCATACTGCTTCTAATAGCTTTGCTCTTTACAGTTTATAGAGGCTTGGACATGTTGGGAGTGGTTCCCTTGGTGACAATTCTTGTAGTGTCGGTGGTGCCGGTGGCACTGCCTACCATGTTTACAATAAGTATGGCACTAGGATCCTTGGAACTGGCAAAAAAGGGGGTGCTGGTCACCAGATTGAGTGCCAGTGAAGACGCCGCCACAATGGATGTTCTCTGTGTGGATAAAACTGGCACTTTGACTATGAATAAACTTTCTATAGTTAACGTCCTCCCCTCAGGGAAACACACGAGGGAAGAAGTGGTGCTCTACGGGGCTCTAGCTTCTCAAGAGGCAAATCAGGATCCCATAGATTTAGCGTTTCTCTCAGCAGCGAAGGATATGCAGATTCCAACAGATGGCTACCTGCAGAAAGAATTTGTTCCATTCGACCCTTCCACCAGAAGAACAGAAGCAAAAGTAGAGAAGGATGGGAGGCAGTTTTATGCGTTGAAAGGTGCAATAAAATCTATTTTGCCCTTATGCAAAGAGGGTTCAGAAAAAGAGTCAATGATTGAAAAAAGTGTAGAGAGTCTGTCTGCTAAAGGTTACAGAGTTTTGGCCGTTGCTGAGGGAGAAAGCAAAGAGAGACTAAAATTGGTGGGAGTTGTAGCCCTTTATGATAAACCCAGACCAGATTCCCCCATTCTGATTAGTGAACTCAAAAGTTTGGGTGTTTCAGTAAAAATGTTGACCGGTGACGCCCTGCCCATAGCAAAAGAAGTTGCCCAAGAGTTGGGGTTGGGTGATAACATAATCAAAAAGCCAGCTCTGGAGAATGGCTTAAAGGATGAGAACGCCCTAAAAATCGTAGAGGAAAGCGATGGATTCGCGGAGGTCTACCCCGAAGACAAGCACCTTATAGTTAAGTGTCTCCAAAAAAGGAAGCATATTGTGGGAATGACTGGTGATGGAATTAATGACGCTCCAGCCTTAAAACAGGCTGAGGTGGGAGTAGCAGTGAGCAGTGCCACCGATGTGGCGAAGGAATCAGCCAGCCTAGTTCTAACAGCTCCCGGATTGGAGGGCATAGTAGAGTCAGTTAGAAATGGGAGGAAAATTTACCAAAGAATAACCACCTATATTCTAAACAAAATTGTTAAAACTTTTCAGGTGCTGGTTTTCATAGTACTTGCTTTTCTCGTCACGGGAAAATATGTAGTTTCCCTATTTAGTATGGTGCTTCTCCTATTCCTAGTTGACTTTGTTACATTATCGATTTCCACAGATAATGTTCGCTACTCCCCTAAACCCGATAAGTGGAATATAACTTCGCTGGTGAAAATATCAGTCTCACTCGGCCTCGTGATGATAGCGGAATCTATGCTACTCCTCTACTTGGGAGAATACTTAGGACTGTATAACAGTCTCAGTGAACTTTATACCTTCGTATTCGATTTGCTAATTTTTATGGGATTATTCAATGTGCTAATAATTAGAGAAAGGCAACACTTCTGGAAATCAAAACCCAGTAAACCCCTAATCATGTCAATTATGTTGGACACCCTCATTGTAATTCTGATTTCAACATTTGGATTATACGATCTAGCTCCAATAGGGGCCCTTCAAACACTAACAGTTCTCATCTACTCACTTGCCGTGTGCTTCTTCGTAAATGATTATGCCAAGGTTTTCCTAGTGAAAAGATTCGGCCTCTAAAACAAGCAGGGAACAACCCAAAAGCACAAAAAAGCCACTCTGAGGGCTCCACTTTTTCACATAAAACAAAAACACCGTTGTAATACCATTGGCTTACTAGAATATTATCACTGAACAGAGTTGTAAAAAAACCTGTTTTTAATATTCACTGTTGGCAACTCCATTTTTCAAAAACCGATTAGATTTATTAAATCCAACTGCCTTCATTATAATTGTATACCCTGGAATCCTATCCGCGTATTGGGATGAACTGGGATACAGAGTTAGATTGGAATAAGAGGAGGTTATGTAAATTGTCGGAGGAGTTTTCATTAGTTAAAGTCAACAGAGTGAAGGATCCTAAAAAATTGACGGATATGGAGAAGAAACATATCCCCGTGATTAAAGCGCCGGACAGTGTAAAGGCTAAAGAGCCATTCACAGTTTCAATTAAAGTTGGGGGAATCGACGGCGTGGAGCACCCAAATATTCTTGGCCACTGGATAAACTGGCTTGAGCTCTACGCTGGAGAAAGATTTCTGGGAAAAGCAGAGTTTGCACCCACAGTAGCCACACCAGAAACAACATTCCACATAATTCTGGAAGGGCCAGCCGAACTAAAAGTAATTGAATTCTGTAATCTTCACGGCCTATGGGAGTCGAAGAAAAAAATTGATGTAAAGTGATATTAAAGAACCAAAATAAGAAGAAATCCTTCTACCTCACTTTTTATTTTACTTTCAACCGATACTTCGCAGTTTCTGCTAAGCTATTTTGGCGATTTGCTTTTCTCAAAATGGTTTGGAGATGTTTCGGCGTTTATACCGATTCGGCATCCACATTCTCCCAAAAGGGGGAAGCGACGTGATGAGAAGCTCCACAGCCCCATCAAAGGATTCCAAATCCGCGAAAAATGGGTTTCAATATTTTTAATATGAGGAAGGTTGGTTTCCTCTCAAACTCATACACTTATGCGTCTTAGACAAGTTAGGAAAAAGGCTTGATTTTTTCACGGGTATATTCACAAAAAATAGTAGTTGCTACTTTTTGATTATAAAACCTCGCCTTAGGGGCTTACTGAATATTTCTGTAGTTGCTGCTCGGTTACGGCATTTCTTTTTATGATATCTCGGTAGAGGTAGGCGCTGGGTCTGGGTTTCCTCTCCAAAGTGTTGTAGTTGACTTCTATGATTCCGAATCTCTTTGCGAAGCCCTCAGCCCACTCAAAGTTATCCATTAAGGACCAGTACATATATCCCCTGACATCTAATCCGTCGTGGATTGCCCTGTGTAGTTGGTAGAGGTGTCTTATAATGTATCGGCAACGCTGCTCATCGTTTAGGGTGGCTATGCCGTTCTCAGTTACGTAGACTGGTTTTTTGTATTTTTTGACGGACATTAAACTATGGTAGAATCCTTCGGGGTAGACTTCCCATCCCATATCCGTGATTTCCGCTCCCTCAGGAACAGTTTGTGGCAATGTTTTTTGTTCAGCTTCAAGTTTAATTGTGGAGTTTGCCAGTATTCTCGTGTACCAGTTCACTCCAATGAAGTCCCACGAATTTTCAAGATAATCCAGTTTTTCGCCACTTCCAAAGGGTGGTGCAACTGTCCCTGTTTGGATTCCTTCAAGGTACCAGCGATTAACGATGTCATCCATGAGTTTAGCCTGTTTAACATCTTCCTCTGAATGGGGATTAAAGGGAGCAAAATAGGGAATCTGCTTTACTATTCCCACCTGAGGTTTAATTTTGAAACCTCTATCCCTCACTGTTTCGTGTATTGCACTGTAACATTTTCCATGAGCCATGAGCAGGTGCTTTCCCGCCGTGAAAAACTCAGCTAAATCCGTTCTGCAGGGAGGATGAAGCCCCAAAAGATACCCCATCACAGCAACCATCATGGGCTCATTAATAGTGTTATAAAAGGTTATCAAATCCCCCAAGCTTTCCACCACAGTTCTGGTGTACCGCTCAAATAGATCCACGGACTTTGGATTAAGCCAGCCTCCCTTATCCTGCATCCAAATAGGATTAGTGAAGTGGTGCAGAGTAACCATAGGAGTAATTTTACGCTCTAAAAGAGCCTCAACAACCTTACGGTAATGCTCTATTTCCTTCTCACTCCACTTGCCCTCCTTGGGCTCAATACGGCTCCACTCTATTGAGAACCGGTAAACGTTATGGCCCAACTCTCTAACCAGCTCGAAGTCCTGCTGATACAAGTTGTAATGGTCACAGGCACGCCCAGAAACAGAACCATCGCGGATATGTCCACCTTCCTGCTCCCAAACCCACCAGTGATTATTAGTGTTGTTGCCCTCAACCTGGTGTGCAGAAGTTGCAGCCCCCCAGAGAAAACCCGGAGGAAACACTATTTCTTTGAACTCCTTTTTAGACATATCAGTACCACCACTTAACGAAATATATAATCATAAACTATCAAACCCGCCTTCTTGAGAATATACTAATCTAACAATAGACAAATTTAAATTTTTAGTCAATTTCTCTCCCAATTCCTAATTTTTAAACACAACTTACTAGTGGATCTAAAATCTCAAGAAAGAGGGATAAATGGCGAAAATTGGGGGAAGCAAGAAAATATGAAGACTAAAATTGCCGAGACAGCATAGCTGTTAGTCTAGCTGTGAATCCCTTTTTGAAGGTTGGGTTTGGAGTTAGCGTTGTTTCTCAGATTTTGTTCTTAGGTGTGGCAGATTCCAGTAGGGAGTGTGCAGGTATTGCTTGTAGTTTTCTCTTTTTAGAAAATTGATTGACATTTTGGTGAGAACCTTGATCGCGTAGTCTAGCATTAGTTTGCCAAATTGTTTTGAAGACTGGGCGGGATAGCCAAAGTGCCCTAATCCTTTTCCGTATCTGTCAGCTGCTTTTCGGTCCAAGAGTTTGATTACATCCACTTCTACTGGTTCACATTTTCTATAATCCTTAACTAATTCCGGATTTATGTTTAGCATCATTGAGGTTTCTCCAAAGCCAGCATGCCAGTCCCTTGGAAACCTTTCTGCCATTTGGCGTATTTCTTCTGGTGCGTCTTTAGGGCGGGAAACAAATATTTGTGACAAATAGTATCCCATTGGGGGAAAGATGATGTCACCGTACTGCTGGTTTAACTCTTCACAGGCTTCTTCAATAGCCACAGCGAAGGTGGGAGCCCCATGGCATCCCAAGACTATTATGTGCTTGAAACCGTAGATAGCTAAAGATTGACCCAACTCATAAATTATGTTCTTAACTGTCTCCTGCCTGAACTCCACGGTGCCCGTCTTGTCCATAGTGCCTGTGCCCACAGGTATGGGTGGATACATTAAAACATTGAGATCAGAAACTTTTTCTTTTAGTTCTTCACCGACCCTCTCCATAATGGTTATGCACTCAAAGAAATCGGTGCCCAGGGGCAAGTGATACCCGTGTTGCTCCATTGGAGCCACAGCCACTAGTATAACAGTTTTGTCTCTGTTAAGGGAGTCCAGCTCAGCCCAAGTCAGATTCTCGTATGGGATAACTCTTGTTGACATAAATCTCGAGACACAGCAAATCCACTTATTCTTTTCCCCCACTCTACAATTATAGCAGGCATTATATCAAGTACGGTAGGCAGTATTTTATCCAAATATCATAGTATGTTTTGCAATCGGAAAAGAGTATATGGGCCTTCTTCGAGAATCGAAAAATAGAATTCTCATAACTCATCAAAAAGTATGATTATTATATTAACTAATGTGGGATGACATTTAGAAATGATTTGGGGATGGGTTCGATTGCGAATTGCGAAGATTGGGGTTGAACTATGATCCACTCCTTTTTGGAAAGAGTTTCCATTTTGAGGTACTATTTCCCAAGTTGTCTGAAATTGGGTGCCCAAAAAAATTCTTATGCTTTTTGGTGTTTGTTGCTAGGTTTCTAAGCATAAAGGCTAAAGGGTATCTGATGTTTAAAGAGGGAGGCTTCTGGGATTGATTAAGCCTTTAGAATCCTCCTTTTCTTACTATGGCTGTTGTTACCACTTTTCCGACTAGGGTGTCGTCTTGCTTTTTTATTGGTATATCAAATATCATGAAAAGCATTTCATTCTTAACATACATGTCCACTACTTCTACTTGGGATACTAGAACATCTCCGGGTCTTATTGGTTGATAGTACTCGTATCTCTGACCGCCGTGAAGAAGTTTGGTAAAATCTTTTATTATTCCCTCTTCAGCCAGTTTCCCGGCTCCGTAGAATGAGGGGAGAAAAATGACTGACAAGAATGAGGGAGGAGCAATTATTTTCGAATCGTCAGGATCAGTGTATTCAGGTTTCAAGTCGCCGGTTGCCTTAGCGTAAGCCCTTATTGCGTCCCCCGTGACCTTGTAAGTGTTGGGTGCAAACTTGTAACCCTTGAACTTTTTATACTTGTCTTCACTCACGATACCACCTCTCCCTTCCCCTTTTACTGTTTCAAGTATAAAAATTTTTTTGGTAGCCAAACGGGTGATGTAGAATCGTTCGGTTTCGCCTCAAAAAAGGGGTGTTTATAGGGCTTCTTTCACGATTTGGAGCCTTATTAGGGAGATGAAACCGAATAAATCTGCATCACCAGCCAAACGATTAATAATATTCTGATGCTAAATGCTATGTATAGTGTACATAGAGGCTTTGTCGTAGGAGAAACTGAGTTCTGTAGGCGGGATTTGAAAAAGGATGGAAGAACAGAAAGATGTTAAAAGCTTAATAAGTACTTTAAATCATGTCAGTAACTGGGAAATTCGGGCTCTGGCAGCAGGGGCCCTGGAAAGGATAGGGGGCAGGAAAGCAGTAGAAGCTCTTAGCCAAACCCAAAGTGACGATGAAGATATACTTGTCAGAATAAGAGCAAGAGAAGCACTGGAAAAAATTACGGTTAAAAAAGGCGAATCAGCCAAACAAACAACGGAAACTGATTGGCGCACATTATTAAAGTCATCAACGCCCATGCTAGCAGTTCTAAAATAGCGGTGTTTAAATAGAATTATGCTGAACTACAACTAGATGCCTATGGAGCGATTATACACCCCCAAAGAGGCAAAACAACCACTGGGCGCCACGACGCAAACCATCCAGAAATGGGACAAGCAGAGCAAACTACGAGTGCTCAGAACAGCCGGCGGTCGAAGACGGATACCCGAAAGTGAAATCAAGCGACTGCCCCACATCCACGAGCAGAGGTCATAGGGTACGCCCGCGTGTCGTCAGCATCCCAGCGCAACGACCTCCAAAAACAGGTGGAACTGCTCAAACAGCAGGAAGTTACAAAAATACTGACCGACA